>CAWLAW010000207.1:0-6014 GCA_963854885.1 Gammaproteobacteria bacterium
ACCAGCACTCGCTCAAATGCGGTTTCCATATCCAGTGTTTCGCCCGGTATGTGTTGGTAATGCCAGACGATGCGTCCGGTTTTTGGATCAAGCGCTAGCGTTGAGTTTGTGTATAACGCTGCGTCAAGCGGGGTCATGCCGCGACTTGCTGCGACCCAGGGTTTCGCTTGGGAGGTGCCAATAAAGAAGAGTTTCAGCTGCGGGTCGTAAGTTCCCGGCATCCATGTATCGCCGCCGGCGCGTAGATTAAACGGTATACCTTCCCAACTAGCGTTGTTCGGATCGTGTGGCAGTGCAATGGTCGAGGTACGCCACAGTTCCTTGCCCGTTTCAGGATCATGGCCGGTGATGAAGCAACCGCCTTTCTTGTAACGCTCGCAACCATTGATGCCGCTAATCAGCACACCGTCACCGACCACCGGTCCAGCCGTATGGGTATAGCCTGATTTGTAATTCGCTTTTACCGTGCGCCAGACTTGCGCGCCGGTGCGTGCGTCGAGCGCCACGACGGCGGCGTCGTAAGTCGACAAAAATACTTTATCGCCGTAGAGGGCGATGTTCTTCGTCGGCCCGCCAAGCGTTTGTGATTCCGGCGGGTAGTCGTAAGCGTACTCCCAAATTAATTCCCCTGTCGCGGCGTCGATTGCTTGAATGACATTCTGCGGATGAGTAAGAAACATCACGCCGTCGTGTACGAGCGGCGTTCCTTGATTGCTACCGTCGCGCATCGTCATTGCCCAGGCGAGTCTCAGTTGCCCCACATTTTTGGTGTCGATTTCGGCAAGCGGACTGAAGCCATGGCCGTCTTGGGTTCTGCGCCAATTCAACCAATCTCCTGGAGCCGGAGAGCCGAGCATTGCATCGGTTACGGGTTTGTAGGATTCGATCTTTCGATTGACGAATCCTCGCGACTGGGTTGCCGCGTCTGCGATCGTTCCGGCGTCAGACCAACTCTGAAATACAATGGGACCTCCCTCGCTTGCGGCTTTTTGCGCAGCTTGGCTGTCCCATTCCGTTCCCTTGATCGCGATGCCGATCACTTGATTGGAACCATCCGCCAACTCTGCGCTTCCCGCGGGGGCCCCGTTGACGCGTAAAATGTGCGCCGTAATCGCTGTAACAATGGGTGATTTCAACGAATTCGGCGCACCAGCCGGCATCTCTTCTCGAATCAGTTTCTCGAGAACGGCGATCGGCTGGTTACCCCACTTGGCCAAAAAATTAGGGCCGGCCAATTCGGACCCGTGTCCGGTCCCTCGTAACGCGAGGTGATGGCATTCGCCACAATGTTTGTCGTAGTTTTGTTTGCCGATCGCGACTTGGCTTTCGGTATAAACGCCATCGAGCGCCGCAACTTGGCCACACAGTAGAAACGATGTAATCAATGCAGTTAGGAAATTATTTCGCGTCAACATCCGAGTATCACCATCGATTGAGATGGCCTCAGTTTACGCTATTCAACGCTAGCGAAAATTTCCCTCAGCGCAATTGCAAGAAAAATTCCGAACGATAACGATCGCCCGCTTGCATGGAGCCGTCGTCAAACTCTCTAACATCCATAAAGTAGTTTGGTTTCGCATCGGGAAACGGCTGGTAATACATGTCATCGCCGAAGAAACGTAGCACCAAGGTATGGCGAGTCGGACACCTTTTATCAACCGGGGCCCCCCCGTGCAGCGCGCCTGAATGCAACACAATCGCGTCACCCGCTTGCAGCGCCCACGACAGGACTTCCCAAGAATTCGGATCGCTTCGACGCTCTCCTTCGATATCGGGCAACTGCGGAAAATACTCGCCACCCCACATCGGTTTGGTCGGATCGTTTGGATCGTCGTAAGCCGAGCCGTCGTACTGCGGCCCCCTGTGTGAACCCTTAATTACTTCAAGCGCGTTCTGCGCTGGTAGCGTTTCGAAGCTAAACCAAACATTGGCTAGGTGCTTGCCATTCGCTGGAATGTACGCCGTGTCTTGATGCCACGGCGAACGGCCAATATTGCCTCCGTCTTTGACAAAAATTTCTTCGCCGAAGTACCAGACATGCTCCGAACCCCAAAGATCCGACAATAGATTGCCGAGTTCGAATTTTTCGACCATGGGTCGATAAACTTCAAGCGTTCTCGCCGTGCCTAAATCGTTGTAATGGGCGTCATTTGTTCCGTCGAATATGTCGAGCGCTGTGGGTCCGGGGTTGGCCAGGCTGAAATCGAAACAGCGTCTGCATTCGGCGAGACTTGCCTCGTCAAAAAGGCCGTCGATTTTTATCGCTCCGTTTTGACGGAGATCATTACGCATCTTCTCGGTGACTGTGATCATCTATCTACGCCCCCATATTGGATCGTCAGAATTAGATGGGCCATTGTTTTGCGCGAAAGTCAGTGTTCATACTAAATTCTCTGTGCAGACGTGCGGCCCTCTAGCTATTGCGCGCCGTCGCGTACGCAACCTCAGATTAATTCGACCGTATCTCCGATCTTTACTGGCCCGCTTTTGTTCACGGTCGCGTACGCGCCAACATTTTGATCAGTTTCCCGAACAATCGTTCGTAACACCTTCGTGTCATCCGGCAAGTCGGCTGTCGCACGAGTCGTCATGCCGCACCGAACGGTCGGTGCATCGCAGTCGAACTCGGCCTCGCCTATCCTCAATCGTTTGCCGCACCAGTCTAATTCGGCAAGCCCTTGCTCGGCGCCATCGATCACGAAGTTTGGCCGAAATCTTGCTGTTTCGAACCGCGAGGTTGGGTTCGTTTCCGATAGCGCGGCGAGCCAGCTCGTGGTGAGTAAGTGAATAGGGTAGGCGTCGAAATATGTCCCGCGCGGCGACGTGAATTCGGTGATCTCTGCGATTACTTCTGGCGCCATAATGCTCAAATCCGGCAGTTGCTCATCGGGCTCGCGCGCGAGCAGGCTTCTAAGCTCTGGCTCGTTCAAGGCGACCCGACGGAGATAGTGTTCGAGATTGTCAGCCGGGAGCCGCGGAAAAAGACTCACTGCACTACCTAAGTAATTTGATAATTGTTCATTAATATTGGGCGCATCGCAGCGGCTGGTATCTCCATTTGGAAATGTGATGTCAGCGGGGATTATCTGATCCGAATTTGGTTCGGTGATATAACGAGCTTTGATTTGCATTAACTTCGGAAATTTCTTCGCGCCTTTAATTTCGCCGCTTTGCTCGTCACGCAACGCCCAGCCACGATCTCCGAGAATGCCTAACTCGGAGATCACGCACTGCGTGAGAGACTCACCCTGCATTGACTTAACCGGGTAGCGCCAAATTTCCGATATATTGCCTACTATAGCCATTTCTCTTACCTCTTTGCCCAAGCCTTTTTAACACGGGGCCATTCCGCCCTAAATCTATTTCAACAGGCCTCGTGCCGACTTACAATTTTAATTCTCTACGGATCCTTGGAATTTGCTTCGAGTATCGCGCGGTCGGCACCCGTCGGCGCGGTTTTTCGAGCATCGCGATGGCGGAAAAATGCCTATACTGCGGGCCACCATAGAAGGAGGGATACGATGTATAAAATTGTTGGGATCTTAAAGCGACCTGCGGGTATGGACTTCGAGGAATTTAAACAATGGTGGCTAACCGAGCATGCGCCGAAAGTGAAAAAATGGTCGGGGGTGGTCGAATACCGAATTAATTTGGCGACGACCCCAGATCAAGATTTCGATGGGGTAGCGGAGACGACGTTTGAATCGAAGGAAGCAATGGAGGCCGCATTTGGCACCGCCGAAGGTCAAGTCGCACGCCAGAGCGCGACTACCGGTTCTTCGGGGATGCATCTCGTATTCACAGAAGAGCACATCATCGTCTAGTCGAGGACGATTGCATTAACGGACGGATCGACGGCGCCGATGGCGAGCTCGATCGGTTAAGACGTCGAGAGATTGATCATGTTTGTCATGAGCAATCGCGAAGAAACGGCAGGTGGTTTTCCAATCGGTTACGCAAAAAATACGACTAAAGCTATTCGGAAAAATCAATTTCGCGCTCCGGGTGCAAGAACAGCCAACACAATGCACCGACGACGCACAAACCACTCATAACGGTTATCGAGGTTTCCCAATTGTAATTTTGCGCTAAGTAGGGTGTCAGCGACGGCGAGACAGTACCGCCGAGATTACCGCCCATATTCATAAATCCAGATGCCGTGCCAGCGTAAGTGCGAGTCAGATCGATTGTGACAGCCCAGTAAGACGATACGCTTAAGTACAGAACGCCAATGCTGAGCGACAGTAATGCCACTGCGAGAATCGGATTAGCAGTTGTTGCGCCGAAGAACAGAAGGACGCCGGTTAATAACATCGAACAACCGGATAAACCGCAACGCCCGATGCGTTTTCCGTAGCGCAAGCATAATCGATCGCTCAACCAGCCGCCGAGCGGTCCGGCGGCCGCGCCGGCTAGAAACGGCGCCATCGTGTAGAAGCCGCCATCGGTTACTGAGAATCCACGTTCGTCGACCAAGTACAGATAAAACCAGGCGAAATAAAAGTACGAGATATAACCGAGTACGACATACGCCATAGTGAGTAGGATCAAATCGCGCGATCCGAATAAGCGACGCCAAGGAAGCTCGCGAAATGCGCCGGCTTGTGCGGCGCGCGCCGGCTGTCCTTGTGAAATATGCAGCAGTTCCGCCGCGTTGACTTTCGGGTGTTCCTCTGGTGTATCCGTACCCAGGTAGAACCACACGGCAGCGACGATAATCCCGAGCGCGCCTGAGAAATAGAAAGCTTCGCGCCAGCCCCAGGTTAGCATAATCCAAACGATCAAAGGCGGGGTTAATGCCCCGCCGAGTTGTGCCCCGCTGATGACTATCCCTAAAGCGAAGGCGCGTTCTTGCGGTGCGACCCAATTCGCGACGATGCGGTTGCCATTAGGTGGCGCGGCGGCTTCACCAAGGCCAATTAATATTCGCACGATCATGAAGGACCCAACGACACCGAAAGTGGAGGCGAGAATGAATTCGCCGGCAAGCGCAGTCGCGGCCGTAAAGACGGACCACCAAACAATTGCCCACGTCATGACGCGACGCGGACCGTAGCGATCGCCAAGCCAGCCACCGGGTATCTGCGCGAGCGCGTAACCCAGCACAAAGGCGCTGAAAATCCAGCCAAACTGAAGATCGGTGAGTCCGTACTCGGGCATGATGAATTTTGCGGCGATCGAAATGTTCACTCGATCGATGAACATCAACACGTAGATCATGAACACGAGCGCGATGATCTTCCATCGCGTGTTACTTGCGGTTTCGGTCGCCGTCATGTCGGACCCCTTGGAACCTCGAGTGCTGAATTATTCAAACTCAACGTCCACTACTAGAACGATTCTATTTGAGAATTGAGCGGTGTGGGTAGGCATCGTTGATTCTAATGCTACTCACGTCCCCGGGCTAGGTTTGCAAAATCGTTCGCGCGTTGTTCGAGAATTTTTCTGCGGCCTCGCGATCCTCTTCCATGTTCTCTAATGGTTGCGGTACTTCCACCCCGCGTTTGCAAGCTGGCCGTTCGCGCAGTGCGTCGCGCCAACGTTTGAGATTGGGTAGGCCATCCGAGGATACCCCAGACCATTTGTAGGTTCGCACCCAACACCAGTTTGCAATGTCGGCAATAGAGTAATCATCTGCCAGCCACTCGCTTTGGGCGAGACGCCGATCGAGCACTTCGAGCAGTCGACGTGATTCGTTTTGGTAGCGGTCTATCGCTGGCTGGATTTTCTCGGGCATGTATCGATAGAACACGTTTGCTTGTCCCATCATCGGTCCGATCCCTCCCATTTGAAACATTAGCCATTGCATGACCACAGAGCGACCTTTCATATCCGTTGGTAACAATCGCCCGGCTTGTTCGGCGAGGTAAACCATGATCGCTCCGGTCTCAAAAACGGCGAAGTCGTCGTTGCTCGTGTCGACAATAACCGGGATACGGCCGTTTGGGTTTAGTTCGAGAAACCAAGGTTCCTTCTGGGCTTGCGTGCTGAGATTGATGCTGTGTACGTTGTAT
>CAWLAW010000208.1:0-5998 GCA_963854885.1 Gammaproteobacteria bacterium
AAATGGTGATGTGGCAGAACATGCGAGCGTTTACCTGGGCACTCGATCGAATGCGCGAAATTTAATCGTCGACCGACCAGAATTAAGAAAACTTTGGAGAATTTCATTGGCCAGAATTGAACCAATAACCGGACGCTATATTTGGGTTCCCTTTCAGGGAGAGGAATACCGGATTTACTACGAAGAGAACGGTAGCGGCATTCCGCTGATTTGCTTGCATACAGCAGGCACGGATGGGCGCGAATGGCGCCACCAATTGTGTGACGAAGATATCAGCAGCAATTTCCGGATCATCGCCCTTGATTTGCCGCGCCACGGGAAGTCAATACCGCCTTACGATTGGTACAAGGAAGAAGAGGAATACAAGCTCACGGCGGACTTCTATTCTGGGATCCTAATGGCGTTCTGCAAAGAGCTGGAACTCGATAAACCAGTCATCATGGGCAGCTCCATGGGTGGAAATATCTGTCTACATTTGGCTGAGCGCTACGAAAACGACTTACGCGCCCTAATCGCTATCGAAGCGTGCGAGTACTCACCGGGCTGGCACCTAGATTGGCTAAGCCACCCACATATTCACGGCGGAGAAACGTGCGCTCAATCGATATTCGGACTAATGGCACCGCAAAGTCCGGATAAATATCGTTGGGAAACATGGTGGTATTACTCCCAAGGCGGACCGGGCATTTTCAAGGGCGATCTATATTTCTACAGCGTCGACCATGATTTCCGTGGTCGGACCGAGAAACTGTCCGGCAAAGTGCCGATGTACTACATGACTGGGGTCTACGACTTTGCTTGCACTCCGGATATGACGGAAGAAGTCGCAAAGAATACGAAGAACTCAGAGTGCATCATCATGGAAGAGATCGGCCACTTTCCAATGTCGGAAAATCCCGAGGTGTTCAAAAATTACCTAATGCCTGTATTGGAGAAGATTTTGGCGTCATAATGCGGGCTAGAGGCCCCGACGAACTGTGTGACAAAGCGCCCGCAATCATCGCGGGCGCTTTTTTTCAGGAGCAAGAAATGACAGCTGAAAATGCCGAGTTGATAGCACAACTACGTGACACCGTGAAACGAGTTTGCGACGATTTTCCAGGCGAGTACTGGCGAGAACAAGATCGTCTTCGACAATACCCGACCGCGTTCGTTAACGCGTTAACGGACGTGGGTCTGTTGGCCGCGTTAATTCCGGAAGAATACGGTGGCAGCGGCTTACCCATTTCCATGGGCGCAGAAATATTAACTGCAATTCACGAATTCGGCGGTAACGCCGGCGCGTGCCACGCACAAATGTATACGATGGGCACCGTGCTAAGACACGGAAGCGTCGAACAAAAGGAGCGTTACTTACCCAGCATTGCTAGCGGCGATTTACGCCTTCAAGCATTCGGGGTAACCGAGCCGACTGCCGGGACCGATACCACCAGCATTACTACGACGGCCGTACGCAGCGGCGACGGTTACGTCGTTAACGGTCAAAAAGTCTGGACCTCGCGCGCAGAGCATTCAGACCTGATGGTGTTACTGGCGAGAACGACGCCAAAGGATCAGGTGAAAAAGCGCTCCGATGGATTGTCCGTATTTCTCGTTGACATGCGTGATGCGAAAGACAACGGTATGACAATTAGTCCTATCCGCACCATGATCAATCACTCAACGACGCAGATATTTTTCGATAATTTATCGATTCCTGCTGATAGTTTGATCGGTGAGGAAGGGAAAGGATTCAAATACATACTTTCGGGAATGAACGCTGAACGGATCTTGATTTCTGGAGAATGTATCGGCGACGCACGTTGGTTTATCAAAAAAGCCAGCGATTATGCGCGCGAGCGTGTCGTCTTTGGCCGACCCATTGGTCAAAATCAAGGGATTCAATTTCCGATAGCGCGCGGCTACGCGCAGACCGTCGCCGCAGAACTTGTGCTGCGCGACGCAGCCGAGCGTTACGACCGGGGCGAACCGTGCGGTACGCAAGCGAATATGGCAAAAATGCTGGCTTCTGAGGCGTCCTGGGAATGCGCTGATACGTGTATGCAAACGTTCGGTGGATTTGGGGTTGCCGAGGAGTACGACGTCGAACGAAAGTTTCGTGAGGCACGCCTGTATCGAATTGCGCCAATTTCTACGAATCTTGTGCTGTCGTATATTGCCGAGCATGAACTCGAATTGCCGCGTTCCTACTAAATAGCGTTTGTAGTGGCTCGATCCGATCGATCCGCAGCATCGGTTTGAATAGCTCTCGCGCGGAACTAATCGAGCGAAAATCGCGGCGTCCACGTATTGCACTGTCCGGATGCGAGCCGCGATGGCTATTCAGTTTATTACTCGCGGGGCCAGTTAAGCTCGATGCTGTGCTGCGGGCCAAACTTGACCAGTAGCGAATTCGCACGCACTTTGGAGATATCACCATGGCTGACCGACCTTGCTTCCACGCGTTAATAGACGGCAACTCTGTCGCTTCCGTTACGCAGCAGACGTTCGAAACGATCAATCCGTATACCTCCGAAGTGTGGGCCGATGTTGCGCGTTGTAATGCCGAAGACGCGAACTTAGCCGTCGAGGCTGCGCATCAGGCATTCACGACCGGCGAGTGGGCCACGATGACGGCCACTCAGCGCGGCGCCCTACTCCATCGCTTTGGAGAACTACTTGCGGAAAATGCCGACGAGCTTGCGGAATACGAAGTCCGTGACAACGGGA
This sequence comes from Gammaproteobacteria bacterium, assembly GCA_963854885.1. GTDB lineage: Bacteria > Pseudomonadota > Gammaproteobacteria > UBA11873. The sequence continues at coordinate 2,710 of CAWLAW010000208.1, forward strand.
AATTGATCAGCGAAATGGGCCCTCAATGTCACTACATACCGCAGTGGTATTACTACTTCGGTGGTCTGGCTGACAAAATTGAAGGCTCGGTAATTCCGAGCGACAAGCCGGATATACTCAATTACACGCGTAATGAACCGCTCGGGGTGGTCGCCGCAATTACGCCGTGGAATTCACCGTTGTTACTTCTATCGTTTAAGCTCGCACCGGCCTTAGCTGCGGGCAACACCGTGGTAATAAAGCCTTCCGAATTCACCCCAACGTCAACCCTGAAATTCGCCGAATTGTTTGCCGAAGCGGGGTTTCCGCCGGGGGTGGTGAATGTTGTCACCGGATTTGGCGCCGAAGTTGGCGCTGCTTTAGTGGAGCATCCGAAAGTAGCAAAGGTCGCGTTCACTGGAGGCTCCAGCAGCGGTGCTCGAGTGTATCAAGCAGCCGCTGCCGGTTTAAAACGCTGCACGCTGGAGCTCGGCGGGAAATCACCGAACATTATATTCGACGATGCGAATCTCGATGATGCGGTAAAAGGTGCAATATCTGGGATATTTGCGGCTACCGGACAAACCTGTATTGCCGGATCTCGGTTACTAGTACAAAACAATGTGTATGACGAATTCGTCGGTAAATTGGTCGATTTCGCGGCTAGTGCGAAAATGGGAGATCCGATGCTGCGCGAAACTCAAGTCGGGCCAGTCACCACTCCAGTGCAGTATGAAAAAGTGCTTGAATACATTCAAATTGCAAAAGACGACGGCGCAAAACTATTACTTGGTGGCAAGCCTGCCGTCGGACGACCAGAATGTGGCAACAGCGAATATTTTGTCGAGCCGACAATCTTCGGCGATGTGACGAACGATATGCGCATCGCCCAAGAAGAAGTATTTGGACCGGTGTTATCAATAATTCGATTCGACACCGAAGAGCAAGCAATCGAGATCGCAAACGATGTCGCCTTCGGGCTCGCCGCGGGGGTCTGGACACAATCGATCAAGCGCGCGATAAATGTATCTAATGCGATTAGGGCCGGTACGATTTGGGTTAATACCTATCGAGCGATCAGCTTCATGTCACCCTTTGGCGGCTACAAGCAAAGTGGCCTAGGGCGCGAAAATGGGATCGAAGCTATTCGTGAATATTTACAAACCAAAAGCGTGTGGATATCGACCGCAAGTGACGTACCGAATCCGTTCGTGATGCGCTAGCAAATTATCTACCGTTTCTCACTCGTATCAAACGCACAAGTATTCCACTAATAGGTGATCCATGGCCGCCCTGAGTAACACGCTAGTCGTCAGCCTCGAACAAGCAGTTGCCGCCCCGTATTGCACTAGACTACTCGCAGAAGCTGGCGCTCGAATAATTAAAGTCGAGCGTCCGGGTGGCGATTTCGCACGTCACTACGACACAATAATAAACGGAGAAAGTGCTTACTTTGTGTGGCTGAACAGTGGCAAGGAGTCGTTGCTGCTCGATGCGAAAGATGATGGGGATAAACAGCTGCTGCGCTCGATCTTGGAAAAAGCCGACGTGTTTATCCAAAACCTGCGGCCCGGCGCAGTCGAGGCGCTCGGCTTCGGCTATGACAAGATGGTCGAACTCAATCCGAAAATAATCATGTGTAGCATTTCGGGGTACGGCAGCCAGGGGGACTATGCAGACAAAAAAGCCTACGACTTTCTCGTACAAGGAGAGGCGGGATTATGCTCTATTACAGGTGCTCCCGGGGAACCTGCCCGGGTGGGTATATCCGTGTGCGACATCTCGACCGGACTCACTGCCTATAGTGAAATTCTACGCGCCCTGCTAGAGCGCAACCACACTGGGGTTGGTGAACACTTGGATGTCTCGCTATTTGACGTTATGGCCGAATGGATGAGTGTGCCGCTCGCGGTTTATAAATACGGTGACAAATTACTTTCTGGGACTGGACTCGACCATTCTCAAATAGCCCCGTATGGCGTTCACCAAGCTGCCGACGGCCCCTTCATTATCGCGGTCCAACATCAAGGGGAATGGCAGAGCCTATGTGGGCAGGTCCTTAATCGAGCCGAACTTGCAGACGATCCACGTTTTACGACGAACGTATTGCGGCTCGAAAATCGTACCGCACTGACCGAGGAAATTGAGTCTTTTACGCGCCAGTTTTCGAGGGTCGAAATCGCGCAGAAAATGGAAGCCGGCGGCATCGCCTATGGCAACCTCAATAACTGCAGTGATGTCTTGAAGCATCCCGCGTTGAAAACAAAGCAAGTCGTTTCGAATGGCAAAACTGCCGAATTGGTCCGGCGTGTCTGCGATAGCGCCACGGCACCCCGCGCGATACCTGCGCTCGGCGAGCACTCCGAGCAAATTCGTCGCGAATTTATAAACGAGTAACATTTCAAGTGATACCTAGGCGTAATGCCGCGAATGCAATGCGCTGAAAGCAATCACTCAATTCATCGAGAAACGGCGAGATATCTAATGAAACTGCAATTTGTTGCGATTTGCTTCCTAGCCGGCATCTGTTCACAGACGTGTGCCACGGAGCAATGGTGGCCCTCAAAATGGGGACCCGATGACGAACTCGGTCAGTTTAATCAACTCGGCGCAGAGTTAACGCTAAAGGCCGCGAAACTGATTAAGAGCGGCAAGACATACCGGCTCGGCATAGAAACAAACAGCGCCACTCCTGCGCCAGCGCCAAGGACATTTAGTCTCACGGTCTTAATGCCAAATCAGGCGCCGGGTCAGGCATTGGGCGACAATAAATTCAATTACGCCGATGACCTAATGAGTGGTTGGATGGGCGTCGGCTCGCAAATCGACGGGCTCGGCCATGCCGCGATCGATCATGTTTTTTATAACGGCGTGCACTCATCCCAATTTGTTAAACCGCAAGGACTCAGTAAGTTCGGCGTCGAGAAATATCCTCCAATTGTCGCCCGAGGTGTATTGCTCAACATGGCTGAGTGCTTAAGCACACCAGTGGTTGCTGAGGGCACTGCGTATACGCGCGAAATGATTGTTCAATGCCAGAACAAACAAAACGTTACGATAGAGTCCGGGGACGTTGTACTTTTCCATTCCGGGTGGCTCGACATACTTGATACCGATCCTGCGCGCTACGCTAAAGGTGAACCGGGGCTTGGACTAAGTGGTGCCGAATACTTAGCATCGAAAGACGTGATGGCGGTTGGTGCCGACACTTGGGGGGTAGAAACCCTACCGTTTGAGAACGAGAAAATTATGTTTCCCGTCCATCAACATCTGATTACGAAACACGGTATTTACTTGCTTGAAAATATGG
>CAWLAW010000209.1:0-5990 GCA_963854885.1 Gammaproteobacteria bacterium
GAACCGAGTTGCTCAATATTTTTTTGCAAGTCGTGTTGAACAGAGCGTAGCTCCTTGCGCGTTTTTAGTTGTTCGGTGCGGAACAATTCGATTTCATTACGTTGTTCTGGCGAAATTAAGTATTCGCCACCATCACCGCGCTGCTGTTGTAGTTGCTGCATGTTTTTTTCAGTTTCTTGCAGCTTCGCCTGTAACGCGCGCTCCCTATCCCGAAACTGCGCTTCCGCATCACGTCTAATTTGCTGAACAACAACAAACGGGCGCGAATATTCAGCTCGCGTACGCAAGCTAATTAAATCATCATTTCCACCAAGATTATCGATCGCATTGATCAAGAAATCAGCATTGTTGGCAAATGCCTGAGGCATCTGCATGCCAAGAAAGTTCTCGTAACGAAGCCAAAATCGATCGGCTAACACGTCGGTATCGGCAACGACTATGACGTTAATTGGTGATGCCGATGTGGATAGAAACTTGTCGTCTGCCGGCGCACGGGATTCTTCAGCGCTTAACGGTTTGCCGCCAGGAAAGGCCGTATCAACAATCCCGCTAATCCTCGCTGCAACGACGGAACTTTCGCCGCTGGGCTCGAAATTTTCTAGCAATGCAGTTGGGTCGCGGACGAAAATTATAGAGTCTCGTTCCAAGTGACCCGAGTTTTTCCCGGTTTTTATCAGCGGCGTAAAGTTTGTGTCGGCGCCTTCTAGGGCAACTAAAGAACCGGCAGAACCTACGTTGACGCTGTTTAATTCCGTCGTTATGAAATCATCTCTGTTTAGGCGCTCACCCTGCAGCTGCAGCCACGGCAAATATTCGACTTCCAAAGGACCCGTTTCACTTCGGAACGACACGCGGACCGCCGCGTCGATGTCGGTAGCGACTTTATCTGAGGCCATACTTATGCCCCACTTTTCGAATATGGGTTCGAGGTTAGAGCTAATTTCAGGCATAGCCATAGGCTGGCTGGGATCTCGCTCTGGACGATCTTCCTCTGCGAACGGGTCGACAAACACGATCGCCCGCCCGCCGTGAATGACGAACTGATCAATTGCGTACAAAGCACCGTCTGGGAACGCTTTCGGATGGATCACGAGTAAGGTGTCTATATCGCCGTCCACCGCGGTTAAATCCGAACTCACAGAACGGACTTCGTAAATTTCGCGCAACAGTTTCACGACGCCCCATTCCTCCCTACCGGGTTGGCCAGTCGCTGGATTCTGTGGTTGGCTAAGGAGCGGTAGGCCCGACAGCAACCCGATGACGCGTTTTGTTGGATGCGAAAGGTTGTAGATCATTTTAGTCAGATCGTATTCGAGCGCGCCTTCTCGGTCCGGGCTTAGGAGCGGGATTGGTATTTCGTCGTCAACCGAATTTGTTCCGACGATTCCGAGAAAACCCTTTTCTCCACTTGCGCTTAGCGGTATCGCTTCAATCCCAAAACCCACGGCTTGATCTTCTGCTTCAGAAAAAGCTTCGGGGTCAATTACGTGCAGCTTGATATTTCCGGCGCCAATCGCCGCATAGGCTTCGAGCAAATCGCGAACCCGCTTTCCGTAGGTTGCGAATTCGGGTATCGCGGCAAACTTTTTTGCGGAATAGTAGAAACGCAAAGTTATCGGCTCTTCGATCGACTTCAAAATATTTCGCGTGCCATCGGACAAGGTGTGCAACTTTGCTTCTGTCACATCGAGTCGTATCGACGTCAGGGTTTGATTGGCGATGATATTGATACCAAAGAAAATCGCCAACGCGGTAATTAGCCCTGTTCCAGTAAGGAGTTTTGTGTTCATTCGATTTAATGTCCTAAAAATAGATTCAGCTACTTTTCTTTGCTTCGATCGCCAAGACATTTGCGTACAACCAGAACGCAATTAGGCTGGCAAAGAATATAATGTCCCGAATGTCGATAACGCCTTTTAGTATCGATTCGAAATGTGCCAAAAAACTGAAAGAACTAACGACGTCGACGATCGCTTGCGGTGCCCACGAGCTGAATAAATCCAAGACGATGGGAAATCCGCTTAGATTAAACGCGAAACAAATAATAAAGCTGATGACAAACGCGACGACTTGATTCTTAGTCAACGCGGAGATGCATGAGCCTATAGCGAGGCACGCGCCGGCCAGCAATAAGCTGCCCAGATATCCTGCCGCAATGACTGTGTTGTCCGGGTTGCCTAGATAGTTAATGGTAATCCAGATCGGAAACGTCAACGCCAATGCGAGCGCCGTGAAGCACCAAGCGGCAAGAAATTTCCCGATGACTGCTTCGGTCAAAGAAATCGGTAAGGTCATCAATAATTCCAACGTACCGGCTTTGCGCTCCTCGGACCACAAGCGCATCGAAATTGCTGGAATCAACAACATATATAACCACGGGTGGAAGCGAAAAAACGGCTCAAGGTCGGCTTGATTTCTCTCATAGAGGCCGCCGACGTAAAACGTAAATACTCCGACCATTAGCAAAAATATAACGATGAAGACATAAGCAACGGGGGTAGCGAAGTAGGCGTTCAACTCTCGTTTCAGGATGATCATGGTGCGGTTCATGTGCGCATTTCCTCGCTCGTCGCGTGTGCTTCGGTAGTGATCGTTCGGAATACTTCGTCGAGCCGGCCGGGTTCGACGAATAGCTCGTCGACCTGCCAGGCATGTTCGCGAATGCAATTGTGTATCGCACCGACGATCGATTCGTTTTGCGCCGGGATGGCCGTTAGTCGAACAAGTTCGTTTTCGCTTTGGCTGGCTGTTTCCACGCTCGCGACACTCGGCAACGATCGAAGTGTCTGTTCAACGGCCGTCTCCAAGTCACGGGCGATGCTTAAGGTCACGGCATTGTAGTATCGGGAATGCTCAGCCAGTTCTATTGGCGTACCTGAAAATAACAAGCGGCCTTTCGCGATTATGACCGCCCGAGTGCATACCGCATCGACTTCTTCGAGTATGTGGGTCGAAATAATAATCGCTTTTTGCTCGGCCATAGTCTTTATGAGCGATCTCACCTCGTGCTTTTGATTTGGATCGAGACCGTCCGTTGGCTCGTCGAGGATCAAGACTTCAGGATCGTGGAGAATTGCTTGCGCAAGTCCGACCCGTCGCTTAAAGCCTTTCGATAACGTATCGATAGGTTGGCGTAGTACGCCCTCAAGATTGATCTTCTCAACGGCGCGAGCGATGGCGTTAGACTTTTCTTTGCCGCGTAATCCGCGAATATCGGCAATGAACTCGAGAAACGAAGCAGGAGTCATTTCGCCGTAGGCGGGCGCACCTTCGGGTAGATAACCAATGCACGTTTTTGCGGCTATTGGGTCACTCCAGACGTCATGCCCGCAAACGCTAATAGAACCGCTCGTCGGCGCTAGAAAGCCCGTTATCATCTTCATACTGGTGGACTTACCAGCGCCGTTGGGCCCGAGAAAGCCAAGAACTTCTCCGCGCCGCACCTCTAGATCGATGCCATCGACAGCTATTAGAGAGCCGAAATGCTTCTCTAAGCCCTTTACTTCAATCAGCTTATCCATAAATTAATATCTCGACCCCAACGCTAGTCTCGTTTGGCGTCTAATCAATGCGCCACCGCGCGGAAAATTGTTGCTTTCGTTAGCCATGATGACATTTTCTACTCGCAGTGCTTACAGCGATTTCCTTCATGGGACTGTTGCCCAGCAATTCCAAGGGGTTTTTTCCGCTACTGTGTAGGAACTCGTCTTGTTCGACGGCGCGCAAATGTTCCACACCGCGCCCAATACGTCAACAAGTTGCTTGACCGTAGAACCGCGATTTAGTTTCCGATCGCCGCTGAAGGCGAGTCCGCTCGGTGTGCGATAGCGTAGCGCTTCGAGTACTATCGCCGACGAATTACAACAGGCCGTACCCGAATGACAATTCGCAATTATTGTGGCGCCGAGCCAAAAATCAGTGAGTCAGCTTTCATCGACCCGAGCGCCGTGGTGATTGGCGACGTCGAAATCGGCAAAGAGGTATTCGTGTTGCCGTACGTCGTGATCCGCGGCGATGTTAACTCCATTCGCATCGGTGATTTTTCGAATATTCAAGATGGCAGTGTTTTACACGTCAATAGTGATAGCGTTCTGGCGCCAGGCGGCTCGCCGCTAATAGTCGGATCTAAGGTAACAGTTGGGCATAAAGTCTTGTTACATGGCTGCGAAATTCGCGATCATTGCTTAATCGGTATGGGCTCGATCGTCATGGACCGGGTAATCATCGAAAGCGATGTGATTCTTGCTGCGGGTAGTCTAGTCACCCCAGGAAAACATCTGGAATCGGGGTTTCTTTACGCCGGCTCGCCGGCTCGCCAGGTGCGTCCGCTAAAAGATTCGGAAGCGGAATATATCGATTACAGCTACACGCACTACAGCGGCCTTAAAGCCGCGCATCTTGATTCGATTCAAGCCCTGGGGTCGTGACTGTCGTGTGCTTAACGGATCAGCGGTATAGTCCGCTGTTCCCTCACTAACCCGTCATAACGCGCATGGAGCATCCTCAACATTTCGACGTCATCGTTGTCGGCGGTGGTCACGCCGGCACCGAAGCTGCGCTTGCGAGCGCCAGGATGGGTGCTGCGACATTGCTATTGACGCAAAGCATTGATGCGCTCGGCCAGATGTCATGTAACCCGGCAATCGGCGGTATCGGAAAGGGGCACCTGGTCAGAGAGATCGACGCCCTAGGTGGCTTTATCGCCCGTGCGGCGGATCATTGCGGCATTCAGTTTCGGCGGCTCAACGCGAGTAAAGGGCCAGCCGTGCGCGCCACTCGCGCGCAAATCGACCGCCAGCTGTATAGAAATTTCACCCGGCAAACAGTTGAGCATCAAGAAAATTTGACTTTGTTCCAGCAAAGCGTCGATGACTTAATTATTGAGCAAGATTGCGTGGTGGGGGTCGTCACGCAAATAGGTCTGAGGTTTCGAGCGCAAAGCGTAATCCTCACGGTCGGAACGTTCCTCGGTGGTTTGGTACACATTGGTGAAGCGAGCTACGGTGCGGGACGCGCTGGTGATGCGCCGTCAAACTCGCTGGCGACAAGATTGCGAGAACGGCCGCTGCGAGTTGGTCGGCTGAAAACCGGTACGCCACCGAGAATCGACGCAGCGACGGTAAATTTCGATTCGCTCGAGAGCCAACCAGGTGACACACCGGTTCCAGTATTTTCGTTCCTTGGAGCGGCACATCATCACCCGCGCCAAGTCGATTGCCACATTACCTACACGAATGCCCGCACGCATGACGTCATTCGGCGTGGGCTCGATCGATCGCCGATGTTTAACGGATCTATCGAAGGTGTCGGACCACGTTATTGTCCATCTATCGAAGACAAAATAACCCGCTTTGCGGACCGAGAATCTCATCAAATATTTGTCGAACCCGAAGGTCTAAACACGCGAGAAATTTATCCGAACGGAATCTCGACGAGTCTCCCGTTCGACGTGCAATACGAGCTAGTGCGAACGATCGAAGGATTCGAGAACGCACACATCACGCGTCCCGGGTACGCCATCGAATACGACTATTTCGATCCAAGAGATATCCACCCGTGGTTGGAAACGAAGCAGATATCGGGGTTGTTTTTTGCCGGTCAAATAAATGGCACGACCGGATACGAAGAAGCTGCGGCACAAGGTTTATTGGCCGGCATCAATGGCGCACTTCGCGCGCGTGAGGCCGAGCCCTGGTTTCCGCGCCGCGACGAGGCGTACATCGGAGTCTTGGTAGACGACCTAGTCACGCGTGGGACCAGCGAACCATACCGGATGTTTACCAGCCGCGCCGAATACCGATTGCTCCTGCGAGAAGACAATGCGGATATTCGATTGACCGACAAAGGCTATGAACTCGGAACAGTCGATGCCGAGCGGTGGCGTCGTTTCAATAACAAACGTGAATTACTTGAACGCGAACAAGGGCGCCTCGAATCGACGTGGATGTCGCCATCGACCATTCCAGAGCAAAACATGGTGGCCGTACTAG
>CAWLAW010000210.1:0-5968 GCA_963854885.1 Gammaproteobacteria bacterium
AAAAAATTACGTCGCGTCTTCGGGGCTATTGCAACGTGCTGAAAAAGATAAGCCTTGATAGCGCGATTTCCGAAAAATTCGCGCGCTTAATTAATCTTCAAAACGGTACACAATAAGTGCGTCCACTTTTTCATTACCTCGTCCGCCCTATATCGTCGAGGACAGCCAAGCGGTGACCGAGGTTATCAATGTCGTGCTCTTGGCGTCGGTTATGCTTCTTCTGTTCGGGGTCGGGTTAAGCATTCCGTTTGGCAAAGTCCTAGCCGTCGCGACGCAGTACCAATCTGTGGCACGCGGGCTCATTGCAAATTTCGTTGTGGTCCCTTGCGTGTTCGCTATTGCTTTGCAAAACGTACCGATAGGACCGGATATCGTGATCGGTCTGCTAATTCTAGCCGCTGTCCCACTCGCACCTTTGGCTCCTCCGTTTGTCGGGATGGCGCAAGGGGATGTCGCGTATTCCGTCGGCTTGATGTTGATCGTTGCTTTCCTCGCCCTACCTCTCACGCCGCTCATCCTTGCACTTACGCTACCCGCGAGCGAGTCGGGTTTGGAAATCGACGCAATCAAAATCTTTCAAACGCTGCTCATCGCGCAGCTGATCCCGGTCGGCCTCGGTTTGATAATCAATCACGTCCGGCCGCTGTGGGCAGAAAAGCTGCTGCGCTTTGTGCCCCGGCTCGGTCGGCTCGGTGTGCTGTTTACGCTGACGTTGATCACCATCACTCAAGCCGAGCAGATCGTTAACCTGGGTATCGGTGCTTATCTCGTGGCACTTTGCGCCATTGTGCTATGCCTCCTGATTGGCCATGTGACGATGAGCGGTGAACGAACCGGACTAAAACGGTCCCTTGCCATCTCTACTGCGATCCGCAATGCGGCCCTCGCCTTGCTTATCGTCAACACGAATTATCCGAACAGCCAGGCAGTGACGATTGTCTTTATGTTTGGCCTATTGTCGCTGCTCGTTGCGTTTAGCTACGGCAGGCTGATGCGTGCTTTGGACGCGCGCAACATTGAAGTCTGAGAGAAGAATTTCAGACTAAAATGCTGCGATCCTGGATTCGACGGTAATCCGCTAACCAGGCAAGACGCAAAACCACAAAGATCTTAGAAGTTGAGTTTCCACTATTCCAAATACTCCGTGCACTTAGTGCACTCCGTGGCTTTGCCATCGCCAAAGTATTTCTAACTCTCCAACCGCGCGTTACTATCGATTCCCTTTAACAGTCGGAACCTATTACGATGAGCCGAATACCCTACCAACCTAGCGATCTCAACGATCCGGATGGGCTTGCCGATGCGATCCGCAAGCGACGCGGCGGGCAACTTTATAATTTAGATCGCATGTTATTGCACAGCAAACCTTTCGCACGCGGGTGGCATGGGTTTTTACCTGCCGTTCGAGGCGATCTAAAGGTCGATAAGAAACTCGCTGAACTAGCCATTTGTGTGGTTGCGGTGATCAACAAAGCGGACTACGAGTTCCATCATCATGCGCCTGTTTTTATTGCATCAGGTGGCAGCGACGAGCAATTACAGGCCATTCGTTCGATCGATACCGCGACACAGAACACGCAATTGTTTAGCCGCGCCGAAATCGCAACAATGCGGTTGACAGTTGAAATGACCAAATCAATTGAAGTGTCCGATGAAACCTTTGAGTCGATCAAAACACAACTCGACAGCGAACAAGAATTGGTCGAATTAATTGGAGTAATCGCTGCTTACAACATGGTCTCGCGATTTCTTGTCGCTCTTGGTGTAGAACCTGAATAAGACTGAAAGCCGACGTACTAGTTTTGCAATTGCGCCACGGCTAACAATCAATATTCATCTAAAACTCGTTGCGATGGGATTGATGTGGGCGACATCCTATCCGTTGGGTCGGTACCTGGCGGATTACGAGGCGCCGCAGGCAATCGTTGTCGTCCGGGCTTTCATCGCTTTTCTATTTCTCCTGACGATAGCGATAAGCCGCAACCAGGCGCGAATCGAATTGACGCCTCGGGTGTTCAGTCAATTGATCGTGCTCGGAATATCCGGCCTGTGCTTGCATAATTTCCTAATGTTCGAAGCCCTCGAACATAGCCAGGCGAATACCGGTGCCGTGATAAACGGGGCGATTCCAATTGTCGTGATGATCCTCGATTACCTGATATTCCGGCGCACGATTGGCCATTGGTCGATTGTTGGAGTGGCGATAAGTTTTATCGGCGCTGCCGTTGTTGTGAGCCACGGCGATCTGGGCAGCATTGCATCTGGAAGAATCGGCTACGGAGAATTCTTGTTCCTGATCGCTATCAGCGGTTGGGCCGTGTATACAATCGCCGCCAGACCGCTCCTCGAGCACTATCCTGCGTCAACCATAACCGCATACGCCTGCCTTGCCGGCACCGTATTAATGGTGCCATGGATGCTGGCCAATCTCGAAGCGACGTTAGTTTTACTATCCGATCCAATGATAGTTTTACTGCTTGCAGTACAAGGATTGTTGACCATCGGCATTGGCTTTCTTTGGTACTACGAAGGCGTGCAACAACTTGGACCAATGAACGCCTCTGTCTACATCAACCTTGTACCAATATTCGGCGTTATCTTGGCCGCCACGATGATCGGCGAGGTTCCGGACGCGCCGTTGTTGATCGGCGGTAGCTTAGTCGTTGGTGGCTTACTGCTGGTTAACCGCGCTGAACGCAGACGCGCTCGATGAGTTACTAGATACTTTTCCATGTCGCGTGGCGCAACGTGAAGCGCGGGACAGACCGCGCCTCACTGTCTCAAACCTTATGTTAAAACTACGTGCCGCGGATCACGCCGCCCGGTCGAGCGCCGGTCATTTCGCCATTTGCTTGGATTAATTCGCCATGGCAGTAGGTGCCGACATAGCCGGTCGCTCCGCCAAGTAGCCGCGGTTGATCGGCGGGTAAGTCGTAGACCATTTTCGGGGTGTGCGATTCCAAGCGCGACATGTCGATCAAATTAATGTCGGCGCGCCGACCGGGTTCCAGTACGCCGCGATCGTTCAGCCCGTAAAGGCGCGCATTGTCGCCGGTGAGTTTCTTGACCACGCGCTCAATGGGTAAGTGATGCGGATGGTCTTCGCCGAATTCGCGTACCCATTGCGTTAACATGTAGGTGTGTACCCCGCCATCGCAAATTAATCGGCAATGCGCGCCGGCGTCGCTCAATCCGAATACGGATAACGGATGCAACAGCATTTCGTGTATCGCCTCGATATTACCGTGCGCGTAGCCAGTGACGGTATACATTAGCAAGCTTGTCCCGTCCTTCTCTAACATCAAATCGTAGGCGACTTCGTTTGGCGTGCGGCCTTCGCGCTTTGCGATCTGAGAAATACTATTCGACGGATCCGGCGTGTAATTAATCGGATCACCACCGGGATAAGTCATATCCCATAACGTCGGGCTCTTGTAGAACATCGAGAAGCCGGTCTCGTTTGGATCTTTTTCTGCAAGTAAACGTGCACGCATTTCTGGCTGCGCCATGCGTCTCACTCGCTCGGCAGGAGGTAGCTTCTCTATCTCGGCAAAGCTCGGCATAAACCGCCACGGGTGTTCACCTTCCATGGAGAAGAGAATAGAAATCGGACGCCCCGGTACTTGCGGGATAATTTGGTACCCGGCACGGGCGGCGTCTTCGCAGGCTGCGAGTTGACCGCGCCATTGCTCCGCATCGGCGTTGTGTTGCACTTGCAAGTACATCAGCGGGCAATTCGAACCTTCGGCGACTTTGCGCACCAGCGCCATTTCACGATCTAAGGCTTCGCAATTTTCACCGCCTACCCCAGCCAAGACCATTTCCATGAGTCCATGGCCGCTCTCACGCACCGCATTCGCCAACGGGATGAGTTCTTCAGCACCCGCGTAGGTACCCGGGACAGGCACGCCGTCTATGTCGATATGAATTTCCGTTCTAGACGTCGTAAATCCCAACGCGCCCGCTGCCATGCCTTCTTTAATCAGCTCGGCCATGCGCTTCGTGTCGTCTTCGTTCGCGGCTTTATTATCTGCGCCCCGTTGCCCCATGACATAGGTGCGCAGCGCGCCGTGGGTCATTTGCGTACCGATGTCGAGCGCCCGAGGCATGCGCTCTAGGGCATCGATGTAGTCAGGAAAACTTTCCCATTGCCAGTCCAAACCAGCGTGCAATGAAACGCCTGGAATATCTTCGACCCCTTCCATTAAATTAATTAACCAACCGCGGCGTTCGGGTTTGGCCGGCGCGAAACCAACCCCGCAATTGCCAAACACTGCTGAGGTGACACCGTGTAAGGTGGACTGCAATAACTCTGGATCCCATGTCGCCTGGGCGTCGTAATGAGTATGAATATCGACCCAGCCCGGGGTGACGGTTAAACCATCCGCATCCACTGTTTCGCTGGCACTGCCAAGGGCACTCCCGATTGCAGCAATTTGTCCATCCTTAATGCCAATATCTGCACTGTAGGGGGCATGGCCTTTGCCATCGACGATCGTGCCGCCGGCAATAATTCGATCAAATGTTGGCATGTGGAATCTCCTAAGTCGTTACGCTGTGATTCGACGATCTGCGTGGAGTCGCAAATTTCTGCCGTGTTGCTAGTCGAATCCTAGCGCCGAAGACGGTGCGACGTCTACTTTCGCCGCCGCAATGGACTAAGAAACAAGGCTTAAATGGTCTTATATCCCGACAAACGGTCCAGCACGGCGACCGCTTCATTGACGATACCCCGGATAAATTCTGCGCCGTGAATGAGGTCGTTTATCGCGCCCGATATTTGTCCCGCCAGCAAAATACCGCCGAGCATGTCACCGTCGCGCTGCGCCGCGATGAGTCGAGCATCCTTAAATGCCGTTAATTCGGTTTCGTTCATAGCACCACTTCGTTCAATTTCTGCGCGTTCGGCAATGGCATCACTCGGCAATGCACGCGATGGACCGTAGAGCGCTTGAAAGACAATATCGTCCGCCGCACCGGCTGCCGGCTCTTCGCTAATAGCGGGAATGCTCACGGTACCTAGTCCGCCCGCATTGGTAACTGCCGCAGCTAAGTGGACGGTTTTGTATGGCCCGAGGCCTTCTTGCATGACCGGGTGCTTGATGCCAAGCAATTGCGTAAATCGGGTTGAAAGCGAGATAGGTTCGTTGCCCATGCTAAATGAATTTCCTGGTTGGACGACAATGGGTTAGGGATCCGCGTCGCGCAAAAAATAATCTAGGATTAAATGATCACGCGGCTCCGTGCCAATGTGCATTTCAAGCAATGTGTTCGAGCGGCAGCTCGGTTCGATTTATTACCTTGCGCAGCACGAAACTTGAGTGAACTCCAGTTACCCCGTCAATGCGCGTGAGCCGACCGAGTAGAAACTCCTCGTAGTACGTCATGTCCAGCAGCACGGCTTTCAGTAAATAGTCCGCCGCTTGTCCGGTCACAATGCTGCACTCAACGACTTCAGGGAAACGCGCGACCTCTTGCTCAAAATGTTCGAATCGCTCGGGAGTATGGCGATCCATGGTAATGCTAATCATCGCGGTGATGTTTAGCCCGAGTGCGGCCTGGTCGAGCAACGTAACGTGGCGATCAATCAAGCCCGATTCCTCGAGTCGTTTAACCCTACGTGAACAGGGCGTCGGCGATAAACCTATTTTTTCGGCTAACTCCAGATTGCTGATACGCCCGTTGGCCTGCATTAGATCGAGGATCCGCCGATCTGCGCGGTCGAGCTTCAATCCAGATGTCGGGCGGGAGGTATTAACCATAGCCTATTTCCGATTATTGAATTAATTCACTAATATATCCGTATATTATAGCTAGTTATAGTTATACATGTTGAAATTACTGGGTTATTTGCAATCATTCCCTAGTCGCTCGGCGCTATAATTCGTCGCCCTTGACTATCACGTTCGATGCGCGTGGTAAGCCAGAACCCGATAAATGACAACAAATTGAGCACGCCGATGAGTAA
>CAWLAW010000211.1:0-5958 GCA_963854885.1 Gammaproteobacteria bacterium
TTGAGATCGATCGACGCCTCGTGAATTCGAGAAAAACTCGAGCCCCGCCACAGCTCAGCTAGTAAACCACGCGTGACATCCTCGTGATGTCAAACCTGATCGCGCCGACATTATGCAGCGCAAACTAGCTGAGATTTTTACCGATGAGATTTTTCCGAACGATAGCACTCTCCGTGCTAGTAACGACTCTGTCGACAACCAACTGTTGGGCCGGCGATCACGTGCTTTCCACTGATCACGCGCCGCTCGGGGTGATGGGCGATCACCTACATGAAACCGGCGAGGTTATGCTCTCCTACCGTTTCATGCACATGGGCATGGCAGGGAACCGGATAGGCGACAGCGAAGTCTCACCCGAGACGATCGCGACTACCGTGCCAAACAGATTTTTTGGACGCCCGATGCAGCCGCCCACGTTACGAGTTGTACCAACGAAAATGACCATGCAAATGCACATGTTTGGCGTGATGTACGCGCCGACGGATTGGGTAACGTTGATGGCGATGCTCAACTACACCGAAAAAGAAATGGAACATATTACCTTCATGGGAGGTGCGGGTACGACCCGGCTCGGGTCATTCACGACCGAATCTTCAGGGCTTGGTGACACGCGCTTGGCGGCGCTGATTCGGTTATTTGAATCAGGCAACCATAAAGCGCATGCGAATCTAGGCGTTAGTTTGCCGACCGGATCGACTAACGAAACCGACTCGATTCTAACCCCGATGGGTGCACGGCCGAATCCACGTTTACCCTACGCGATGCAACTGGGTTCGGGCACCTTGGACTTCCTACCGGGGGTGACGTACACGGGGAATCTGAACTCGATTGGATGGGGCGCGCAATATGCCGGCACAATCCGTACGGAGAAAGACAACGGCTACCAATGGGGCGACAAACAGTCGATTACCGGCTGGGCAAGCTATGCGCCGCGCCACTGGCTCAGTTTCTCTACGCGACTAGAATTTAACACGATGGGAAAGATCGACGGCAGCGACTCGCGCATTGTCGCGCCGGTGCAAACGGCCGATCCGAATAACTACGGCGGAGAACGGATCGATCTAAAATTAGGGCTAAACCTGGCCGGCCAATCTGACTGGACCATTGGTCATCGCATCGCGATTGAAGGCGGCATTCCGGTACTCCAAGATCTGAACGGGCCGCAAATGGAAACCGACTATATGATCTCGGTGGGCTGGCAATACGCGTTTTAAACAACCAAAGCGACTACCGGATGCGCAATTGCCTAGCTGGCAACTTGTCGCTAGGATGAAGCCGCAACCCACCGCCACCGAGGAAACCCCTATGGCATACGCACCCATCTACCCTCACGATCCCATTGAAGAAATCGGAACAGATGTGTTCATGGCGCGCGGCAGCATAAAGATGAATCCGATTGTTCGGATCACCCGCAACATGGGAATAATCCGACAAGGCGATGACGTCACGCTGGTCAATCCTATTCGACTTAATGCCGACGGTGAGAAAAAATTGAAATCGCTGGGAAACGTCCGCCATGTAATCCGCTTGGGTGCGTTCCACGGGGTCGACGATCCATATTATGTTGAGCAGTTTCGCACCGAGTTTTGGTCGCAAGCTGGCGGTACGACGTATACCCAACCCAATATCGACCACGAGTTGTCGCAAGGATCCGAGCTGCCAATTAGCGATGGCACCTTATTTTGTTTTCAAAAAACTGTGCAACCAGAGTCTGCACTGCTAATCAACCGAGATAACGGGATCCTGTTTACCTGCGATGCAGTTCAGCATTATGGCGATTACCGGCTGAATAACTTGCCGGCTAAGATCCTTTTACCGCTGATTGGTTTTCCTAAGAAAATGTTAATTGGTCCCATTTGGTTAAAAGAGATGACCCCAGAAGGGGGTACACTCAAAGACGAATTTGAACGCCTTCTGGAAATGAAATTCGATTCGCTACTGAGCGCACACGGCAGCTTTCTCGCAAGCGGCGCCCACGAAGCAACCGAAAACGCATTTAGTACGGCGTATCCCGACTAGAATCGATGCGCTGAACGGCGGCGAATTGGACAATGAATACGCCTATGCTGGCGATGCGAAAATCACGCTATATTTTTCGCTCGACGCAATGTGACCTTATTGGAGATTTTGATGACTAGAATTTACTTTATTTTCCTCGCAATAATATTCGCAACCCCAGGCTACGCAGAGGAAAACCTGTATGTTTGCGATGCTTTATCGGTCTTGGAGCTGAGTGAATCTGGCGCGCTCGAACATACCGACTATGCTAAAGCGCTCGCGATGCATCAGTCGCGATTCGCAGTCGACCGTAAAACCGGAATTGTTGCGGGTGGGCCCTTTGCAACCGCTGATGCCAAAGACGGTCGGATCCTAAGCTCCGGAACAGAACAGGAAGCACTGAAAATTGTCTGGTTAGCGGAAGGCCCATTCAACCATCTTAAATACCTCTGGGTAAGGAGTTACGCAAAAGGCCCCAAGAAACCGTTTCTTGGTGTGAGTGGGAACGTCGTGATTACTGGCACTTGCGAGTAAGCTCACCCGAACAACACCTTAATTCATCACAGCTCGATATTTCAGCGGCGTATTGTTTATGGCGTCAAACCCGCGGTATTTGAACGAACAAAGGCGAGCGCCTCATTGTTCAGGCTAGGTTAAGGGCCACATTCGTACTACTATAGCGGCCGTTAAACGCAGGAGCAGTCGAATCAAGTACCTACAAAATCACGTCGCCATCCGGTTCGTGTTGGCATTTGCCTGCATGGTGGGCGTCAACACGTCCTCCGCTGATTCGCTGGACGACGCAATGCAGACAGGCGGCAACTGCTCTGCGCCGCACGTGACGGCCTTAGATAGCGAACTGGGGTCGGTCGGGTTTATGAAGAATATTGCCGAGCACCCGGAGTCGATCCGGGCTGTGGCCAAACGTCTGCTAACCAAAGCCGTCGAGTCAGAGGCTTTTACCACCCGTCCGCCATGCGACGGTAGCTGTAGCAGCGCACAACAATCGCAAGTTGTCTACAAAGTCGAGCCAACCGTTTTTCTAGCGGAAGCTGAGCAGCAGCAAATGTGTTTGAGCCTGGAAGAACAAACACGCAATAAGCCGATACGTTTCGATGGTCGTAACTTCGAATCGATCGATAAACTGAACAACTGGCTGATGGAGTTTTCACAAGGCCGCGGTGACGACGGAAAGTTACTTTACGAACAATGCGGCAGCAATTGCAGCCCGCGCTACACATTCCGAATTTCGCAAAATGATGAAACATTGACGGTCAGCGCCGATGTTCTGTGCGGATTGGCGCGGGATAAGCTCAGCGATTTATATGCCGTTTCAACCGCCGTTCAATGGCGATGCGACGCTAAGTAGTCGAGCAGTTATCGACAGCTTCGTGGCCCGTGATGTTTAGCTTAATCTCTCATTGAGATCTAGCCTGCAAAAATTTGCGCAATACCTCGCATGGCCAGGATTGCTCGTCTCATGCTGCTCGATCCTGGCATTCGGATTTTCGATTGGACGGGAAGTCCTTTTCTTTAACCTTTCCTATGCATGGATCGTCGCCTGGTTATTACTACTCGAGTGGCGACTGCCGTACAACACGCCGTGGCGAGAGTCTGACGGTCAACTCATTGCCGATCTGAGCCATACGCTGCTGAATAAAGGACTGGTGCAATTTCTGATCGTGCAGGTGATGGCGCTGGGACTACTAACTGAACGAAGCCCTTCAGCAATCAGTGAGCTCGGCCTAGCGGTGCAGGTTTTACTCGGCCTTGTGATATCGGAAATAGGATTGTATGCCGCACACCGTCTGGCGCACGAATGGCCACTGTTGTGGCGTTGTCATGCCGTGCATCACAGCGTGAAGAAACTCTGGCTGGTCAATACTGGCCGTTTTCATTTCATCGATTCGCTGGCCAGCGTTGCGGCGAGTATTCCATTTTTGCTCATTTCCGGAATTTCGATGGATGCGATTGTGTGGGTTAGCGCGATCACCGCCTACATCGGGATCTTGACTCACTGCAACGTCGACGTTGATTGCGGTCCGCTGAACTACATCTTTAACACGCCAAACTTGCACCGCTGGCATCATTCAACTGAGCGTGTGGAAGGTAATACTAACTACGGCGAGAACTTAATGTTGTGGGATATCCTGCTCGGAACATTTTTATACAATAGACACCGCGACATCGAGAAAATTGGCATCCATGAAAAAATGCCGTCGCGCTTTATTGATCAACTAGCACTGCCGTTTCGTTGGAAACACTATCAGGCACAAGAAGATCCGAGTAACGAATTGCAGTAGCTTGCTGGTCACGCTAATTTGTCGGCGCATCATGCAATTGACGTTGGCGCCTTTGTATTACCTTCCAGCCTGCCCAAATTCCCAATCGCGACAATTTGCTCGTCGGGTTAATATCGGCCGCAGTTAAGATCATATGCGCTGCGGAGCGCACGTGCTTGAAGTCATAGTACTTCACCGATCGCCGAGCATATGCGCGTGCACAGGATCGGCGATCGTAAGTTTTACTGGTCGTTGTGGCGCTTAAGTTGGCGCTGTAGTACGCATAGGCGAGTTCATCGTCATCGGTCTCAGCGACGCGCCCGTAGGCGATTTTGCAACGTTCTAAGCGGCTCATTTTGCGAACCCGAAGATAGCGATCAAGGTGGCGCTTAAATAATCGGTAATGGCGAGCTTCGTCTTGCGCGATATATCCCGCGATTCGTTTTAAGACTGGTTCGGGGCTGTGATCGCGGATCGATGAGTAAAACGAGCACGTCCCAGACTCGACGACGCAACGCGCGACTAATTCGCCGGCTGACGATCCGCGTACCGATTGGTCGTGGTTTACCGGGATTTGGTAACCGGAACGAAAATGTGCCAGACACTGTTCGTAGTCGAACGATGGATCGACGAGGTTCGCCCATTTCCCAAGCGCATCTCCGTGTTGCCGTTCTTCAATACCCCAATGCGACGCAGCTTCCTTGAAATCCTCATCGTCAGCAAAAACGTTGTGCAAATAGCGGACATAATCGACGCTATTGGCCTCGACAAGCGCAGCGGCTTTGATGGCCTCAATTAGATCGCTCTCGACAACGGCCGGTTGGATGTCCGCCCAGGGAATATCGTCGAGGGTCCAGTAGGTTTTCAGTAGGATTCTCCCGCGGAAATGGCTCTAATCGCACCCTGATCTAGCTGTTCATCTCGGATTGACACTGCGCGGCTATAATCCGTCTTATGCACCGCTTTAGTAACGCAGGTATAGTACGATGATGAACTCCAATCGGGTCCGGATTTTGGCGCTTTTGTAGGCCGGGTTTGAGTGTCGTTTGCCATATAGCTATCGATTGTAACAATGTTTCTAAGCAACTTAAGTAACCCTATAACCCTGCGGTCTCAATTTGAGTAGACTAATGGCGACTAAGCTGCAACGCGCTAATTTTTCCGTCGAGCCCTTACTACCTCGGGCTCTCGGTGCGCTTCGCTGGCCCGCCGCAGCGGCCCTGGATGCAGCACTCGGTTTGCGCAAGCTGGCCGATTTCTACTACGCCTTCGAACACGATTTGGACGCGCCGGATCTGGCGCGCCAGGTCCTCGCTGGGCTCGGCGTTTCGCTCAGCGTAGACAGCGACGAACTCGCACTTGTTCCCACTAATGGTCCATGCATCGTTGTTTCGAACCATCCCCATGGCATGCTTGATGGTCTCATCGTAATCGAACTCTTGGCGCGCGTACGGCCGGATTTCCGCGTTATGGCCAATCATTTCCTCGCGCGATTCACGCAACTCGAGCCCGTATTCTTTCAGATCAACCCTTTCGGGGGGAAACAAGCGATACGGCAGAACGTGGCAACGGCGCGAGCAGCGACAACATGGCTGGACGATGGCAAGTTACTCATGGTGTTTCCGGGTGGCGAAGTATCGAGTCTGAGTCGCAGTGATTGGAGGGTTAGTGATCCCGC
>CAWLAW010000212.1:0-5929 GCA_963854885.1 Gammaproteobacteria bacterium
ACGGTTTTTGAAATTTCTAGTTTCACGAAGCTATCGCCCACCTCAGTTATGCGACCGAGAATACCACCCGTCGTCACGGCTTCATCACCTTTAGCCAGCGCCTCAACCAGTTTCGAATGCTCTTTTTGGCGCTTCATCTGTGGACGGATCATTAAAAACCACAAAACCACAATGGGTATAAGCATAATCAAGAAGCCGGATATGCCAGGTTCTTGCCCGGCCGGCGCGCCTTGTGCGAAAGCGTCTGCAATAAAAAAGTTCATGTTAAATCCTGCGGAATTCGCGGCGGATTATGACACAGCGTCAGCCTTAACTGGGCGCGGATTTCTAAACCCGTTCGCCCGCCCCTTTCTTATCGCACTCAGCCGATGCCTAAGGCACTGTTCATTCATAGCGCTCACAATGGGAGCCGCCGCGATCGCCCATTTAGTTAGCCGCGACCTGCTGAGCATAGTAGGCCCGAACAAATGCGTCGTATCGGCCCTCGGATATTGCCTGGCGCGCCCCGCGCATTAAATTCAGGTAGTAGGCTAAATTGTGGATCGTGTTTAACCGCGAGCCTAATATTTCGTTAGTTCTGTCGAGATGATGGAGATATGCCCGGCTATAGTTCTTGCACGTATAGCAATCACAGGCTTCATCTAGCGCTACAAGCGACTCTCGGTGGCGGCTGTTGCGGATTTTAACCACCCCGGCTGAGGTAAATAAGTGTCCGTTGCGCGCGTTTCGCGTCGGTAAAACGCAGTCGAACATGTCAACTCCTCGACTAATGGCTTCGAGCAAATCCTCAGGGGTTCCGACGCCCATCATATATCGTGGTTTGTCCGCGGGCAGTTGATCGGCGATTTCTGCCGTTACTCGATACATCTCTTCTTTCGGCTCGCCCACCGATAATCCGCCCAGCGCATAACCGTCGAATTCGATTTCCATTAGTCCATCTAGCGATGCGCGCCGCAAGTCCGCGAACATACCACCTTGAACGATGCCAAATAGAGCGCTCGCATTCGACTCGTGCGCCTGCTTGCTACGTTGGGCCCAACGTAACGAGAGTTCCATAGATGCACGTGCTTGGTCGTAGGTAGCCGGATACGGCGTACACTCATCGAATACCATGACGATATCGGAGCCTAAGCTCGCTTGTACTTGCAGTGATATTTCCGGTGAAAGAAATATTTTGTCTCCATTGTGAGGCGAGCGAAACGTTACGCCTTCTTCCGATATGGTGCGTAATTTACCTAAGCTAAAAACCTGGAATCCACCCGAATCAGTCAGTATTGGTCGATCCCAATGCATAAATTGATGTAACCCGCCGTGCCGTTCAATCACAGAAACGCCCGGGCGTTGCATTAAATGGTACGTATTTCCGAGCACGACTTCGGTGCCCAGCTGAACTAACTCTTCAGCGGTCATCGCCTTAACTGTCCCATATGTTCCAACTGGCATGAAAACCGGCGTTTGGATAGTGCCGCGTGCAAAATGCAAGGTTCCGGCACGTGCGCTGCCGCTGGTATGGCTGCATTCAAATCGCATTGTTCAAAGTGTACGGCTCAGTGATCGGGCAAAATTAATGGAATGGGTTTGCGTGCTTGTTATCAACTCGCTGTTCTTCTCGTTATCCACATGGCATCCCCGTAGCTAAAAAACCGGTAGTTATCTTTTACCGCATGATCGTAGGCGCGCAGAACATTTTCGCGACCGGCGAACGCACTAATCAGCATCAGTAAGGTTGATTCAGGCAGATGAAAATTCGTTAATATCGCGTCAACGACCTTAAACTGATATCCAGGATAAATGAATATTTTCGTGTCCCCCCGCATTGGACGCAATTCAGCGCTAATTGCCGCCGATTCCAGGGCGCGAACGCAAGTTGTTCCAATCGCTATGATGCGATTTCCCAGCGCTCGAGTCCGTTCAATTTGTTCGCAAAGCGCCTCGGATACTTCGAAATATTCGCTGTGCATTGCGTGGTCTTCGATGCGCTCACTGCGCACCGGTTGGAAAGTCCCTGCACCGATGTGTAACGTCACATAACCCAACTGGACACCATTCGCCTGCAACTCGTCGAGCAATTGTTGGTCGAAATGCAAGCCCGCGGTTGGCGCTGCGACCGCGCCGGGACGACGCGCGTATACGGTCTGGTACCGATCTTGGTCGCTGGCAGCATCGGCGCGATTTATATAGGGCGGCAGCGGGATATGACCTACTCGATGCAATATTTCGAGAACCGATAGAGGAGACGCAAACTGAAGTCGAAAAAGATCGTCGTCGCGGCCTAAAACGAGCAATTCGTACTCACTCTCTACCGTAATGGCGGCGCCGACTTGTACGGTTTTATTCGCTTTTAGATGGGCTATAACTTCGTGGTCGTTGATGATTCGCTCAACGAGAATTTCAACGCGTCCGCCCGTCGGCTTGCGGCCAAAAAGGCGCGCCGGCATCACTTTGGTGTCATTTAGAATGAACAGGTCGCCGGGTTGGGCGAGCGCTAGCAAATCGATTACTCGGCGGTCCGCGAGCGCCCCAGAGTTGCCGTCAAGACAAAGCAGTCGCGCATCGCGACGCCTCGGAGGCGGTTGTTGAGCGATGAGTTCCTGGGGGAGATGAAAATTAAATTCGTCGCGGCGCACAGGCGAATTGTAACAAAACCCAGTGACGAGGCGAGTGGGAAATTGAGCCCATTTTTTTGCCATTTTGAGGCGCATAGTGGTGACTACGTAACGAAATATTCGTGGGGAACGAATATTCGCGTTAGCTCCGAAGGGGTGAAGCGCAGGGAAGCGCTGAACAAAAATGGCAGAATAATGGGCCGATTTCCCACCGCCGCAGTAGAATCGACCTGAGTCCGACAGACTGCCAGGGGCACGCGGTAGTTTTTCATGCGCACGTTAACTATACTTGCCGCCCATTGCCGCTAGTCGAAACTTGGATCGCTGGTCCATTCGCCATTTCGCTCGGCATTGATGCACGGCCGGGGTGGCGGAACTGGTAGACGCGCCAGACTCAAAATCTGGTATCCGTAAGGGTGTGCGAGTTCGATTCTCGCTCCCGGCACCAACTTCGAGTTGAGTTATACCGGACTCGATTTAGGCGCGTTCCGCGCCGTTTGATCTTGCCGCGACAAAACGCATGGAATCTATTCCAAGCGCAGGATCTGGCAATTAGATTTGGCCTTCAGAGACGGCTACGCGATGCGAATACTTCGCGTGCAATCGCCAATGCTGCCGCGCGCTTCGTACCAAGATCTTGCGCCGCTCGTAGTTGACCACGAGCCCTAACGACATTGTGATCGGCCTGGGTTGGGAATTTTTCTGAGTCCCAAGCGAAATAATTTTCGTATAGCGCATCTGCGCAAAACCTCGCTGCAAGCTCTATATAAATTGTTTGAACTGCAGGCACAATGTTCTCTACATCGCGGTCGCTGAATGGCGTTGATAGAGTCGACGCGTACCCCTCAAGGCCAGATTTGAAACTGTTCAAGCAAAATTCCGTCTCGTCGGTATCCTCTCCATAGGGATTGCACCACGACCGAAACGCATCGCCTAATTCCCACGCGATTGGCATTAAACCCACCGTGTCGAGGTCGACCAGACAAACGCCACAGCCGGTTTCATCAAACAGAAAATTAGATATTTTAGGATCACCGTGCACGGCTTGACGCTCGCCAACCTGAACTTCGGGCAACGATTGCGCATTTGCGAGAATATCGCGTGCCAGTTCGGTGATTTCGGCGATCTTTAGATGGTTGCTTCGCTCATTCAGTGCCCGTTTCAAGTTGGAAATATGGTCTCCTAAGTCGTGCACTGCGGATGCACTTAGCATGCCCAGAACACTGACTCCCGCAAGTGCGCCATGAAATTTTGCGAGTAGCGCACCTGCTTCGAACGCTTGGCGAACATCGGAAACGATATCAACACTATTACCGGCCACAAAAGTCAGTAAACGCCATCGCGAATTGTTCACCTCGCAGAAGGTCGCTCCAGCGGTTGTCTGTACTATTCGCGGGGTGGTAATGTTTTGACTCGCGAGATGCTCGGTAACGAACTGAATCTTGGAATTTACATCCGGTGAAATTGCCGAGTGCAGCCGTTGCACCACGTAGTGTTGGTGATCGTTGGTGGTAATGAACCACGTTTCATTAATCAGCCCGCTGTGCGCCGCCTCCACCGCTTCAATGGCTATACCATAGGCGTCAAGTACTTGGGCCGGAATAATTTTACTGAACTTGTCCATGCTGGCTCTGATTCATCGCGCTGTGCGTTCAATTTTGAATCGCTGTAAGTGAGTGTTGAATTTACGTTATGCCCCGCAGAATTCAAACGAGCACTTGTCCATTGTAAATTCATCAATGACGTTTAAGTTATCGCCTACGCTACTCTCGCACGCGTTTTCTATCAGCGGCTTCAGATCGGTCGTCTGTCTCATCGCATGTTTCGCCGGCGGGTGTACGACCCCACGCCTTAACGCCGTCGACAGCTTCGTCAGTCTAGACCCTGCTGTGCGCGAATGCCTAAGAGCGTTCGAAGCGGACGAACGACGCATAAAGCGAGCAGGGGTGGTGGACGCTCAGTATCGAAGAATACGTGGCTATCCATTCTTACGCACGAACAGATTTACTGCGTCGTTGACTGATCGGCTGAATACATTTTCAGCAACTGGGGCTTGGATTGCGAGACTGTCCGAGTTGGATTCACGGGGTCGCGCCATTGAACATCTAAATTTGTCGGCGGATAGATCTCGATTTGAGAGTGATCAAGTCCGTCTTGATCGATGCCGACAGCTTCTCACCGAGCAGCTGGCATCCGATCCGGTGCAGGTTAAGGAAATTCGAAACCGGACAAGGGTTCCTGATAACTACCAAATTTGGTCGAGACGTCTCGGACTTTATCCGATAACGTCTTGGTTCGTGTTGCGCGGCGTGGAGCGTTTGCAAGCAAGAGAAGGGGCTAAATTTGATCAGGCTACTAAGGCCCAGAAATTTCATTCGCGGCAAAAATTTGGACTCCGCTCGACGGAAAGCCTTGCTCCAGCGAATATCG
Source organism: Gammaproteobacteria bacterium (assembly GCA_963854885.1). Classification (GTDB taxonomy): domain Bacteria; phylum Pseudomonadota; class Gammaproteobacteria; genus UBA11873. The sequence continues at coordinate 5,037 of CAWLAW010000212.1, forward strand.
ACGAACCGGCAGTTGCGGAAGATGCATTGGGGGTTCCAAAACTCTCTCAACAACGTCTAGCTGAGTTATTCCGTCGACATCAGCCCGTGTGGTCGATCGACGTTCAGACCTCGGACGATCTGATTGGCACGGTGCACTACGATGGCGATGGCGATGGCGATGGCGATGGCGATCGCATCGACGTCTCGACGCAAACCGCGACCGTGTATACAGAATTAACTTATACGCGATTTAAGGGCGAAATATTAATTCAGCTGAACTACACCATTTGGTTTCCGTCGAGGCCGAAATCTGGTGTATTCGACATACTTGGAGGCTACCTCGACGGCATCACGTGGCGTGTCACTCTGAATTCGAAAACACAGGTTCTATTTGCCGACGCGATGCACAATTGTGGGTGCTATTACATGGCGTTTCCAAGCCAGGCCCTGCAGAAGCGCGATCGCAACGTTCGCCTGGAAGAACCGTTATGGATCCCTAAAGTGATTTCGCCTGATCCCGCATCGCGTGCAGTCATCGAGGTATCTAGCGCTACACACTACATAGAAAACGTTTACTACGCCAAGGAGGTGCAAATCGAAAATCCGATCACGGTAGCGGCTTACGACGAGCTGAGAGCGCTAGCGACGCACGGTGGCGGAAGAAAAAGCATGTTCTCGAGCGAGGGCATAGTTACTCATAGTGAGCGCGGTGAGCGATGGTTACTGTGGCCAATGGGTATTCAATCTGCCGGCGCGATGCGCCAGCAGGGACATCATCCCATTGCGTTTGTGGGTCGGCGACATTTTGATGACCCCGAATTAATCGAGACGTATTTCGACTTAGCACCGGCTAAGGGCGACGGTGAATTTCGTTATCCACCCTATTTTCAATCTGACGAACCATAAAATTGC
>CAWLAW010000213.1:0-5927 GCA_963854885.1 Gammaproteobacteria bacterium
AAGCTTGACGAAATCTCAAAGTACGATGATCGCGGCCCCGGTTGGTATTGGAATAATTTTTCTTGCGGCGAACATACGGGGACACACTTCGATGTGCCGATCCACTGGATCACCGGCAAAGATCATTCGCACAATGCCACTGATACAGTGCCTAACGAAGCGTTTATAGGCGCAGCGTGTGTGATAGACGCCGTAGCGGATTGCCACGCGAACTCTGATTTTTTAATCAGCGTCGATTACCTAAAGCAGTGGGAAAATGTCAACGGTCGAATACCGGCCGATTCGTGGGTCCTTTTTCGCACGGATTGGGCTAAAAAATACGATTCCGACGAGTTTCTTAACGCCGGCGAAGACGGTAGCCACACCCCGGGATGGGAACCCGATGCGATACGCTTTCTCGCCGAGCAACGCGATGTTAAAGGCGCTGGGGTCGAGACCGTGGGTACGGACGCGGGCCAAAGTTTTGCACAAGATCCGCAGTTTCCCTGTCACAATTTAATGCACGGTGCGAACAAGTACGGACTCGCCGCCTTGTGCAATTTGGATCAATTACCCGCTACGGGCGCCGTTGTTATCGCTGCCCCGTTGAAAATTAAGAATGGCTCAGGCAGCCCGTGCCGGGCGTTAGCATTGGTAACCGACTAGAGCGTCGACGGAGTTACTTTTCATGGCAGAACGATCATTTAGCGAGGAAGTCAAAAAACTGCGCTTAGGCGCCGGTGCGGATTTCCACGGAGAAGGGATCCTCGCTGTCACAAAAGCCTTGCTGCAATCCGGGGTCGCCTATGTTGGTGGCTATCAGGGCGCGCCAATTTCACATTTAATGGACGTTCTTGGCGACGCTCAGCAGCAAGGAATATTGGACGAGCTGAATGTGCATTTCGAGTCTAGTGCCTCGGAAGCGGCGGCTGCAGCAATGCTCGCAGCGTCGGTTAACTACCCACTCCGTGGTGCGGTCGCTTGGAAGTCGACGGTTGGGACCAATGTCGCCTCGGACGCTTTGGCAAATCTTGCTTCAGGTGGAGTGACTGGCGGTGCGATGATCATCGTCGGTGAAGATTACGGCGAAGGATCGTCGATCATGCAAGAGCGCACTAATGCTTTCGCAATGAAATCGCAGATCTGGTTGCTCGATCCGCGACCGAATTTGGAAAGCATAGTGTCGATGGTTGAACATGGCTTTGCTTTATCGGAAAAGAGCCACTCGCCGGTAATGTTAGAGCTACGCGTACGCGCATGCCATGTGCATGGTCGATTTACTACGAGCGATAATCGCGCGCCGAGCCCGAGCTTGAGTGACGCCATGGAAAATCCCGTACGTGACCCAAGTCGTATTGTGCTGCCCCCAGCCAGCTTCGCGCATGAACATGAAAAAATTAATCAGCGTTGGCCTGCCGCGATTGAATATATCAAACAGCACAAGTTGAATGAGGTGTTTACTGGCGACGTCGAGCACATCGGCATCATTATGCAGGGCGGATTGTTTAACAGCTCAAGCCGGGCGCTCGAGATCTTGGGCCTTTCGGATAGCTTTGGACGCGGCCAACTGCCGATCTACGTCATGAATGTCACCTATCCGCTGCTTGACGACGAACTCAGTGAATTTTGCGCCGGGAAAAAGGCCGTACTACTTATTGAAGAAGGCCAACCCAATTATATCGAACAAGCGCTAAATTCTATTTTGCGCAAAGCCGATCTGAATACCGTCGTGCACGGTAAAGATGTACTCCCAAGCGCTGGCGAATATACCGGCGACGTACTGCTCGGAGGTATACAGCGATTTTTGCAAATTGCGGCGCCGGAACTTCTTAGCGACGGCCTCGCCAACCGGGATCGCGCACTTGAGAGTAACGCGCTAAGCGCGAAAGCGCTCGGTGCGTCCGTACCGCCGCGCCCGCCCGGGTTTTGTACCGGTTGCCCCGAACGACCGGTGTTCACAGCAATGAAATTGCTGCAAAGAGAACTCGGGGACTTTCACGTGTCCTGCGACATTGGCTGCCATTTATTTTCAATATTACCGCCGTTTAATATCGGCAATACCACGATGGGTTACGGCCTCGGAGCAGCGGGCGGCGCGGCATTTAACGTGCAGTCCGAGCGCCGCATGATTAGCGTAATGGGTGATGGGGGATTTTGGCATAACGGATTGACTAGCGGCATTGGTAATGCAGTGTTTAATGAAAACGACAATGTGATTGTCATCGTTGATAACGGTTACGCCGCGGCAACGGGTGGTCAAGACATCCTGTCATCACTTGCCGAGCATCCCCGACGCAGCACAAAAAACCCAATTGCTAAAGCGGTCAAAGGAGTCGGTGCAAAATGGGTTAAAACTGTGCACACCTACGATCTGGCAAAAATGACCCGCACGTTACGTTTGGCCATGACCACTAAAACCGCAGGACCGAAAGTGATCATCGCGAGATCGGAATGCATGCTGAATCGCCAGCGCCGAGAAAAACCCCTCTTTAATCGCGATCGTAGCGCCGGGAAACGAGTCGTTAAGCAACGATTCGGGGTCGATGCGGACACTTGTACGGGCGATCATTCTTGCATTCGCCTGTCCGGATGTCCGTCGCTAACGATCAAGGACAATCCAGATCCGCTGCGCAGCGATCCTGTCGCCACGGTGGATAATTCCTGCGTCGGCTGCGGGGTTTGTGGGGAGATTGCGCACGCAGCTATCCTCTGTCCGTCGTTTTATCGTGCTGACGTCATCAGCAACCCAACTAAATGGGATCGATTACTCGAGCGCATGCGCGGCCGAGTTATTGGCTACCTTCAAGATCGGCGCGAACGGCAGTTAGCGCGTTATGCGTGCTAACTAGATCAGTGGCCATCGAACGAAAACGGATCACGATCGCGATTGCCGCAATGGGCGGTCAAGGGGGTGGCGTACTTTCAGATTGGATTGTCGAGATCGGCGAGTCGGCTGGCTACTACGTCCAATCAACGTCCGTACCCGGGGTTGCGCAACGCACGGGCACGACGATTTATTATCTGGAACTTTTTCCGGAACAAACCAATGACGGCGATCCCGTTTTGGCCTTAATGCCGGTCGCGGGTGATGTGGACATAGTCATCGCTGCGGAGCTGGCTGAAGCCGGTCGTGCGGTGCAACGCGGTATCGTCACCCCGGATCGCACAACGTTAATTGCATCGACCCACCGCCAGTACGCGCTGACAGAAAAAAGTGCGATGGGCGATGGACGCAGTGATTCGGCTGAAATCGAACAAGCGATAGCGACGGCCGCGAAGCGCGTTATTTGCTTTGATATGCAAGCGATGGCGCAAGCGCACGGCACCGTCATCAGCGCGACCCTGTTCGGGGCGCTCGCCGGCAGCCTCGTGCTACCTTTCGAGCGCGAACAGTTTGAAGCAGCTATCTCCAAAAGCGGTAAATCCGTAGCCAATAATCTCGCCGCATTTGACGCTGCATTTGCCTTGCCGGGCCGTGGCAACCGCAGCGAAACACAGACTAACGTTCCGATCGCTAACGATGGATTAAAGCCCGCACACCCCGCCGTGTTGGCGTTACTCAATCGCGTTAACGCAGACATCTGTGATGGCGCGAAGGAAACCGCACTCATAGGCGTAAAACGTTTAATTGACTATCAAGATCCACGCTACGCGAACGATTACTTGGATCGCTTAATGGAAGTTCAGGCCCACGATCCCGACAGGAACGACAAAGCGCAGCTAACCGACGAGGTCGCTCGACACCTAGCGCTGTGGATGAGTTACGAAGACAGCATTCGCGTCGCAGATCTTAAAATTCGCCGCGAAAGATTCGACCAAGCACGCAAGGAGGTAATTGCCGACGAAGGCGAAATAGTCTACCTCACCGAGTACTTGCATCCGCGCTACCAAGAAGTTGCCGATACCCTGCCGAAATTCGCTGGGCAATGGTTACTCGACACCACGTGGGCGCAGAGTTTCCTCACAAAATTTATTTTGCGCGAACGTAAAATTCATTCGTCAAAGATTGGCGGCTACTTGCTGCTTTACGGGGTCGCGTCATTGCGACGCTTCCGGCGGCAAACGTTACGCCATTTTACAGAACAACAACGGATCGATCGTTGGTTAGAACGAATTACATCATTGGCGTCTCAGCAACTGGAATGCGCAATTGAAGCAACTTTGTGCCAAAACCTTATTAAAGGTTACGGGGACACCCATGAACGCGGTTTGCGAAATTTCGAAACGATTTTTTCAGTATTCGACCAGGAACCAATAAGCGGCGATACAGCGCAACGGATCGCGAATCTACGCAACGCGGCGTTGGCCGACGAGGACGGCCTTCAACTACGAGAAACTCTGCAACGCGTCGCTTAGTTCCTCCCCAGACTACCGCAAAGCGCGCTACGCGCATTTCTCGCTTGGAAGTTCGTCGCTGGCGCTTGCCCAGGTTTAAAGGTCGAAAGCGGCCTCAAAGTCTTTCGGCTTAAGCCGCTTAAATTCGTCGAAACTCGTCAATGCCTCGCGCATGTCGTCGGGAATAACCGCGGAATCTAAACTGCCGTCTTCGTTTATACGCGCGTAGACGCGCGTTCCCAAGCCTTCACAAACCGGCGCGCCGGTAACCGCATTCACACACCGCGTCTTCCAGTGCAAAGTGCTTGCCCCTATTTTTTGCAGTTTGATGATACTTAGTACAGATTCACCGTATGCTGCGGGCCCGATGAATCTAAAATGCACTTCGCCCATAACAAACGTCGTTCGATCGTTGGCGATCATAACGTCGATCGGGTATCCAATGCGGCGAAACAACTCGTGTTCGGTGTCGTTAAACCAGGACAACATCCGCGGGTAATACACTAAACCGAAAGGATCGGACTCACCCCAATTAACGGTGAGCTCACGCCAATACATGATCATAGAAAATACTCAGAATTTTATTCAGGGATAACGGCAGTCGTTTCTATTTCGACCTTCGCTCGATCTTCGACTAATGCCACAACTTGTACCAACGCCATGGCAGGGAAATGGTAGCCCATAACTGATCGATAGGCCGCGCCTATTTGCTTGGCGGCATCCAGGTACTCCCGTTTGTCAGTGACATACCATGTCATGCGGACCACGTGTCCCGGACCAGCGTTTGCCTCCGCGAGGACCGCGACAATATTCTCCAGCGCCTGGCGAGTCTGCTCGCTGATGTCGTCGCTGGTGAACTCTTGCTGTGCGTTCCACCCAACCGTGCCGCCAACATAGATCTGGCGACCACTCGCTGCGATGCCGTTCGCGTATCCTTTAGGTTGAACCCATCCATCGGGCTGTAAGAATTCTAAGTTTGCAGCTCGCGCATTCGGTGATCGAGACATAATGTCGTTTTTACGAATCAAATAGTTTTCTTGTAAGGCGTTCCAGGTAATCGCGCTCTAGACGCAGTCGCGTCGCCATATCAGTGATTAAGTGGCTTTTCGGCGCAATCGACCCACCATTTTCAGAATTTATTTTAACTTGGTTTGTTTGAAGATTAAAATAATTCTTCTACCATGGCTCGAGCCCGTCTAACCTGCTGAGAAAGTTACTATGAACGATAAACGTAATTCCGACTCGTTAATTATCGGTCGTCACGCAGTAGTTACTGGAGGGGGTCGAGGTATTGGCGCCGTAGTAGCCGCTAAACTGAGCGCAATGGGCGCCAAGATCACACTCATGGGGCGCAATGAAGATGCGCTTAAGCAGGTGGCGGAAGATCTCAGTAACGGCGCTTGGCAAGTTGTCGACGTCACAGACTCGAACGCTGTAACAGCTGCCTTCGAAGCCGCTACAAAACAGTTCGGGCCGGTTGAAATTTTAATCAACAACGCCGGCGCGGCGGAAAGCGCTCCGTTTGAAAAAACTAGCGAAGCTTTGTGGAATCGAATGCTCGCTGTCAACTTAACCGCGCAGTTTCACTGTCAACAACAAGTGCTTCCGTCCAT
>CAWLAW010000214.1:0-5890 GCA_963854885.1 Gammaproteobacteria bacterium
ATGTTGACGTTGCGCTTTTCTAGTAGCGTTTGCGACCCAATCATTGCGTCAACGAGACTATGCAAGCGGTCCGCCTCGCCGATGATGATTTGCGTATACTCAGCCTGGCGCTTGTCTTCTAATTCTCGCTCTAGCAATTGCGCCGCGCCGCGAATGCCGCCCAGAGGATTCTTCACCTCGTGAGCGATGCCGCGCATCAATTCGTTTGTCATCTGGTTTTGCAATAGCATGTTTTCTTCAAGTTGAATGCGTTGATGCCTTTCAACGCTCGCGAGTTCGACAACCGCTTTTAGTTGCCCGTCCTCATTAGAAACCCACGGAGAGACCGTGCAGTCGACTATCGCAGCATGCAGGTTCATCGGGATTAACTTGAAATCTCTTTTTGTAAACGATTGACCATCGGTCAAGGTGCGTTCGACAAGTTGAATCAATTCCGGCGGATCGATCACCACGTCTTGTAACTTCCGACCAATAATTTTCATCGAGCTTAGAGCGAGCAACGCTTCGGCAGCGGCGTTCACCCCGGTCACGGTTAAGTCCCCGTCCGTGACCAATATAGCCGTGGACAACGCCTGCAATAACTTGGTCGCGTCCTCCGCAATCAGCGCCGGTTTCTTATTCATTTTGCACCATTATGGTGCATACGATACGGCAATTTCTTCCTCGCTGTTATAAAATCGTTGAGAACGGCTAAATACCGGGATGTTAGCGAGGGACAAAAAGAGCGCCGTCGCTGAGATCAATTCCTGATAATAGCGAGGCAAGATCCAGGCCACATCGCGAGAATCAACCTGCCTGCGGAAATAATTACGCAAACGATCTTCGCGAAGCTGTCTAGTTTTCACGTAGACGTGGTCAAGAGTCGAGACCGGGAAGCGTATTTTATTTCAAGCCGATTGGCTGACCGCAGACCTTTGTGGGTAATTCGTTACGGCGCCCGATTGGCGATTGACGGTTTATGCACGAAAAATTTTGACACCGGTGAGCGTTCGATCGCGGTCCCGTCAGGGCCTAGCACAACGGCCTGAAGTCGGTGCTCGCCGCGCTCAACTTCGTCTAGCGAAAAATTCAAACTCCGCCCGGGTTCACCGGAACTTTGTCCATTCACTAGCAGCTGCAAATTGTGACCGAATCTTATTTGCAACGGCGGACTCACGCTGACTGAGACTGGAACAGTGAGCGCTTCATTATTGCGATACGTATGGTCGTTCGCGGGACTGGATATTGCGACGGAATTGTATTTCACGGCTTTCGGCTTTTCCTTCATCGAACTCAAAATTTGCGTGGCGCGATGCGCCGGAACCGTCATGACATCGCCGATTTCAATTTTCTCAGCACCGTCGCGAGGCGTATCGGAAAAAGTGAGATTACCTTCGGCATTCTTCCAGCGGTAGACGTCTGCGCCTACTGCCGATTGGCAAACAAGAGCTAACGCGAGGACCAAGCTAAATTGAACCATACCTCCAGCATAGTCGCCGATCATCGACTCGACAAGCCCTGAACGGCGACTAGCGCGCAAAAAAAAGCCCTCGGAAAATTCACGAGGGCGAGTTCGTCTAAGCGCTTATTAAACGCTGTAATAGAGATCGTACTCAACTGGATGCGTCGACATACGTAGCATCGTGACTTCTTCCATTTTCAGGTCAATGTACGCATCGATGCAGTCGTCGGAAAACACGCCGCCGGCGGTTAGAAACGCACGATCGGCATCAAGTGATTCCAACGCCTGATCTAACGAATAGCACACCGTCGGGATCCCTTTCTCTTCCTCGGGAGAGAGATCATAGAGATCTTTGTCCATTGCGGAACCCGGGTCGATCTTGTTTTTAATGCCGTCGAGCCCAGCCATCATCATCGCGGTAAACGTGAAATACGGGTTACCTGCGGAGTCTGGGAACCGAACTTCGATGCGTCGACCTTTAGGGCTAGACACCCACGGGATCCGAATCGACGCGGATCGGTTACGCGCGGAATACGCGAGCAAGGTTGGTGCTTCAAACCCCGGCACCAGTCGCTTGTAGCTATTTGTAGATGCATTCGTAAATGCGTTTAGCGCGCGCGCGTGCTTAACGATTCCGCCAATGTAATGCAATGCGATTTCCGATAAGCCACCGTATCCATCACCGGCAAAAATATTCTCGCCCCCTTTAGCGAGAGACTGATGAACGTGCATACCGTTTCCGTTATCGCCAACTAGTGGCTTCGGCATGAAAGTGGCCGTCTTGCCGAATGTATGGGCGACGTTGTGCACGGCATATTTTAGTATCTGCAAGGTATCGGCGCGCTTTACTAACGTATCGAACCGCGTACCAATTTCGCACTGCCCAGCGGTTGCCACCTCGTGGTGATGGACTTCAACGGGCAAGCCCATTTCCTCCATTACCAAGCACATCGCCGAGCGTAAATCTTGTAACGAATCGACTGGAGGGACGGGGAAGTATCCGCCTTTTACCCCCGGACGATGCCCGATGTTGCCGTCTTCGAAAACTTTTTCGGAATTCCAAGAACTTTCATCAGAATCGACTTCGAAAAATGATCCGCGCATTTCCACGCTCCAACGTACATCGTCGAAAACGAAAAATTCAGGCTCCGGTCCGAAGTAAGCAGTGTCCCCGATTCCCGTCGAGGTTAAGTAGGCTTCGGCGCGCTTTGCGAGCGAGCGCGGGCAGCGGTCATAGCCCTGGCCAGTCGTCGGTTCAACGACATCGCAACGGAGGTTAAGCGTTCGTTCTTCGAAAAACGGGTCCAGCACCGCGGTCGATGTATCCGGCATTAGAATCATGTCCGACTCATTGATGCTTTTCCAACCAGCGATTGAAGAGCCGTCAAACATTTTGCCGTCTTCAAGTAACTCATCGTCACAGACCGCAGCGGGAACGGTGACGTGCTGCTCTTTTCCTTTTGTGTCGGTAAACCGTAAGTCGACGAACAATATATCGTCGTCTTTAATCATTTTCAGGACATTCTCAATTGACATTTTCGTATTCCTCCAACACCTAGGTCACAACGTTTTTAATTAATACTACTTGGGATTTACGGCTATTTCGTCGAGTTAGTAGCCGGGTCTAGATCCCCCGCAACTTATACTCAGTGCACTAAATGTGCCAGGGCGATATTGCCATAACAGTGCGTCTGGGGCGTTGCAAGGCCGATAAAAAGCACCGTAATTGTGCAAAACGACTTAATCGCGCACTTAAATAGTGCTACGAGGGCGATGGCAGCCGATGCTCTCCTTCGTAAAGCTTCTCGAGAGTTTCACGTTCGCGTGCGAGATGTACGTTTTGGCCATCCACAATAACTTCCGCCGCTCGAGGTCGAGCATTGTATGTCGAGGCCATGACAAATCCATAGGCGCCGCAGTCCATTATCGCCAGATACCCGCCTGATTCGATCGCTAACTCGCGCCCGTGCGCTAAAAAATCTCCGGATTCGCAAACCGGTCCAACGACATCGACTCGCTGTATTTTTCCACCGCGGCGGACAGCTAAGACGTCATGATGAGCTTGGTAGAGGGCCGGACGAATCAAGTCGTTCATTGCCGCATCACAAATCGCAAACGTTTTACTCGGGGTCTCTTTAATGTAACCGACTCGTGTTAGTAGAGCGCCCGCTGGCCCAACTATCGAGCGGCCAGGTTCGATGGTTATCTCATAGCGCGGATCAATTGCTGCGCAAATCGCGCTCACGTAATCGCTAACAGACGGCGGTATGTCATCTTCGTAGGCGATGCCGAGACCCCCGCCAATGTCGATATGTCGGACATCGATGTCTTCGTTCGCTAGCGCACGAACCAACAACATCACTCGTTCGGCCGCATCAACAATGGGTTCGATTGAGGTTAACTGGGAACCGATATGGCAAGCCACTCCGACTATCCGTAATCCGGGTGCACGGGCAGCACGGCGATAAATCTCAAGTGCGTCGGGCATCGGGATGCCAAATTTATTGTCGTTCAGCCCGGTTGCGATATACGGATGCGTTTTCGCATCGACGTCAGGATTCACACGCAGTGCAACGGGCGCCGTCACGCCCATCGATGTTGCAACTTCGGCGAGTAAATCAAGTTCCTGAAGCGACTCAACATTGAAACAAGAAATGTTTGCTGCAAGCGCGCACTCCAGTTCGTTTCGCGTTTTCCCAACGCCTGCGAAAGTCACGCTCTGGACATCACCGCCGGCCGCGCGTACGCGCTCCAATTCACCCACTGAAACAATGTCGAACGACGACCCTAAGCGCGCGAGCGTGTCCAATACCGCAAGATTTCCGTTGGCTTTCACGGAGTAACAAATCTGATGCTTCCGCGCTCCAAACGCGTCACGGTAAGCCGAATAATTCGCTTCGATTCGAGCTCGCGAATAGACGTAACACGGCGTTCCATGAGTTTCGGCAATGGACGACAACGGCACGTCTTCGACGTACAGCCGATCCTTTCGGTAAGTGAACGACACGAGTTTAGCGCTTAAGAACTGACGTAAGTGGGCGCTCGGCCGTCAGGAAGATATAGGTCGCCTTTTTGTCCACAACCTGCAATAAACAATGCGATTAGGCACGCGATCAATGCGATTTTAATCGGCCGATGGACTCTAATTGCCATGGTATTGAACGTCCTTGGGGAAGCAGCACGCTGGCTGTTGACTCATTCTAATGTGCACGTGCGCGCAAAATTTCAAATCCTGGTGTGCCGTTTTCGTAAGATTGTACGAACGATCGCGGTTAAATTGTGGATGTCGATATGATACGGTTTTCGGACCTTCTTAACACCACTTATTTGCTCGGAAAAGAGGCGCCATGCCACCTGATCTTCAACTAATCACCCTCGAGCCGCCCGGCGAACCTGATGCGAGCGTAATTTGGCTACATGGGCTAGGCGCAGACGGCCACGATTTCGAACCGATTGTGCCGCAGCTAGGATTAGCACAGGGCCACGGGGTGCGTTTTATTTTTCCACACGCACCGATCCGACCAATCTCAATTAATGGCGGGATGGAGATGCGTGGCTGGTATGACATCGCGGACATGGGGTTGGAGCGCAAGACGGACGAGCACGGCATCCGCGAGTCCTCCGAGGCTGTGGCCTTGCTTATCGACAAAGAAATCGGCGCTGGAATATCTAGTCGACGAATCATTCTCGCCGGATTTTCCCAAGGCGGCGCGATCGCGCTTCACCTTGGCCTCCGATTTCCGCAAAGATTGGCCGGCATACTGGCTTTGTCTACCTACCTTCCGCTGCCCGATTCGCTGCAATCCGAAGCCGCCGAGGCACAGCAAGAACTGCCAATATTTGTCGGTCACGGGACCCAAGATCCGATGGTTCCAGAGAAGCTAGGGAGTCGAACGGCGCAATCGTTGAGCATTGCGGGGTATACCGTTGAGTACAAAACCTATGTCATGGAACACTCTGTTTCTGCTGATGAAATTCGCGACGTTTCGAGGTGGATGCAAGCGCAACTAGGATGAACCTAGGGTAAAAATAATCGAAATCCCGACAGCGAATAAGAACCCGTGGGATTTATCCGGGGTAGAACCGCTTGTGCCGATAATAGCCTGCCTCGGAACATTCCTATTTTCGCGCCACGACATGGCAACGTAACGGTTGCAATGAGCGATTGGTTCAGACCAAAATGCGCGTTAACCAACCGCATAAGGAGCATGGGCATTCCATGAGCGACAATATCGTTTACGTAACCGACGACTCATTTGACGACGACGTTATCCAATCTAGCAAACCCGTCTTGGTCGACTATTGGGCTGAATGGTGCGGGCCGTGCAAAATGATCGCCCCAATTCTCGAAGAAGTATCCGGTGATTACGATGACAAACTGACGATCGCAAAACTTGATGTTGACTCGAATCAGGGCACGTCAATGAAATACGGCATCCGCGGTGTGCA
>CAWLAW010000215.1:0-5885 GCA_963854885.1 Gammaproteobacteria bacterium
TTCACCTAGCCGTTCGATTTCATCGGAGATATTAATCTCAGAATCATGGCCAACGCGTCGCAAGTCCTCGATCTTTGCTTCCAATTCTGCAATTGGTTGTTCAAAGTCGAGAAACTTTAGATTGACTTGTACGGATTCGGAAATTTGCTCAGACATAGTCCTGCCCTCTACTAGCGCCGCGATGCTAACACGTTTTAGGTCGCGGATTGACGCCTCCTATATCGTATCGACCAATTTTTGCGTATGGCAATCTCGTTTAGTGATACTCAATTGCAACGACGCCATCACCGAATTGGGCGTGCAGTTGTTCGAGCAAACCATCAGAGATAGCCACCCGCCATTCGTCAGACAATCGTAAGCGCGCAGTTGCGCATTCGTTAGTGAATTCAACCGTTACTGGGCATTGTCCGTTTGCATAACTCGAGAGCATTTGTTTGAGTTGTTGGAATTTTCCGTTCTCAAACGTCGAGTCCATCGAAAATCGTAAGCCACTCGCATACTGATTGCGCGCCTCATCGAGCCCCAGCACGGTATCCGCCTTTATCGAAATCTCGCCGCTATAGTCGTCGATGGAGCAATCCCCCACAACGACGCAGACACGATCGGTGACGATTCGATCGAGGCAATTTTCTAGCACCTTGTTGTAGATAGTAATTTCGGTTCGGGCGGTTTTGTCGTCGAGCGTGACAATAGCAATTTGGCCTCGCCGGCTTTTCGTCATGCGCACGGACGATATTAAGCCAACGACTCGCCGTTGTTTTCCCGGCTTCAGGTCAGCAAGGCGACATGTGGACAACCCTGTGAGTTCGTCTGCGACCCGATCAATTGGGTGGCCGCTTAAATACAAACCAAGCGTTTCTTTTTCCCAAGCGAGTAGTTCCTTATCTGGCCATTCCGGTATTTCGAGTGCGCTTTGCCACGCGTGTGCATCTAGTTGGTCGATTCGCGAGTCAGTACTCTCGCTACTGCTGCCGAGCCCGAACATATCGCTTTGCCCAACCGCAGCGGCTTTCGCTTGTTGCTCTGCAATTTGAATGGCACGCGCCGATATCGATGCGAGTCCTCTTCGTGACGCACCGAACCCATCAAGAGCACCTGATTTGATTAACGCTTCCAATGCTCGTTTATTAATTTTCTTCGCATCATTGCGACAACATAAATCGAACAATTCCTTATACAGTCCATTCTCATTCCGCTCTTCCGCAAGGACATTGATTACCGCTTCTCCAAGTCCTTTCACCGCGCCGAGTCCGTAATGGATCGTTGAGTCATCGGCAACCGTGAATCGATAGTCACATGAATTTATACTCGGCGGCCCGACCTCTAAGCCAATGACTCTGCACTCTTCTATCAAACGCACAACCTTATCGGTCGAGTCCATGTCGGATGACATGACGGCGGCCATAAACGCCGCCGGATAATGCGCTTTAAGCCACGCCGTTTGATAGGCAATTAATGCATACGCGGCAGAGTGGGATTTGTTAAAACCGTAGCCGGCAAATTTTTCCATTAAGTCGAAGATTTGCGTCGATGTGCTTTTATCTATGTCGTTAGCCGCGCACCCATCCAGAAAAGACTGACGCTGTTTTGCCATCTCTTCGATTTTTTTCTTGCCCATTGCTCGGCGCAGCAAATCTGCTGCGCCCAACGTGTACCCGGCTAGCTCCTGGGCAATTTGCATCACCTGTTCTTGATACAGTATGACGCCGTAGGTCGGCTTCAAAATGGGTTCTAGCATCGGATTAAGATATTTGACGCTCGCCCTTCCATGCTTGCAATCTATGTAATCGTCGACCATTCCTGATTGCAACGGCCCCGGGCGAAACAACGCGACTAATGCAATCAAGTCTTCAAAACGATCCGGACGCAATCGCTTGATCAATTCCTTCATGCCGCGCGACTCGAGTTGAAACACCGCAGTGGTTTGAGCTTGTTGAATCAGCTTGAAAGTCGACGCGTCGTTAAGCGCAAGCGTCCCTAGGTCTAACTCATTTTCGCCATTGAGTGCTCGCGTTGCGTTGACGTTGTTAATCGCCCAGTCAATGATCGTTAGCGTACGTAAGCCGAGAAAGTCGAATTTTACCAACCCGACAGTTTCAACATCTCCCATATCGAGTTGGGTAACTGTCGTCGTACCGCCCTGCTCACAATACAATGGCATGAAGTCAGTCAGCGTTGTTGGCGCGATGACGACGCCACCGGCATGCTTGCCTGCATTTCTCGCAAGGCCTTCTAGTGTTAATGCGAGATCCAGAATCGCGCGTACGTCATCTTCATCATCGTAGCGCTGTTTAAGCATTGGCTCTTCATCGAGAGCCCGCGTAAGTGTCATGTTCGGATCGAATGGAATTAGCTTTGCGAGTTGATCGACGAAACCGTATGGGAAACTCAATACGCGGCCGACGTCCCGAACAACAGCTTTCGCCGCCATCGTTCCGTACGTGATAATCTGCGCAACTTTGTCGCGACCGTAGCGACGCGCAACGTAGTCGATCACCTCGTCGCGTCGCTCCATACAAAAATCTACGTCAAAATCTGGCATTGAAACGCGTTCCGGGTTGAGGAAGCGTTCGAACAAGAGATCATATTGCAATGGGTCGAGTTCGGTAATTCCCAAGGCGAATGCCGCCAGCGAGCCGGCACCCGACCCGCGTCCGGGACCGACCGGAATACTCTGGTCTTTCGCCCATTGGATAAAATCGGCGACGATCAAAAAATACCCGGAAAACCCCATTTCGATAATAACTTGAAGTTCCCGCTCCAGACGTTGTTCGTAGCGTTGCCATTCGCTCGCGTCTTTTGCTTGGCCGAGATCAACCAATTTTTGCTGCCAGGTGCGTAATCCATCGACGGTATTCTCACGCAGCACTTCATCAACCGTCGCTTCAGAGTCAATCGGATAGACCGGGAGATGGTAGGTGCCGAGTTCGATTTCGTGGCTACACCGTTGCGCAATTGCAACGCTGTTTTCTAACGCTTGAGGAATATCGGCAAATAATTCCACCATTTCTTGCGGCGACCGTAGATATTGTTGCTCAGAATAACTACGTTGGCGGCGTGGATCAGACAACGTTCGACCGTCATGAATGCAGACTCGCGCTTCGTGCGCCTCGAATTCCTCGGCACGTAAAAAACGCACGTCATTTGTCGCCACCACCGGGACACCATGCTGCTGCGCCAGGCTTAAGTTTCCGTCGTTCGCTGCCTCCTCTCCGGCGCGTCCGGTACGAGTCAATTCGAGATAGAATGCATCACCGAAGCGTTCTTGCCAAAATATGAGCAGCTCCTCAGCGCGTTCAGTATTGCCTTCAATTAAGGCCGCCCCAATGTCGCCATTAATGCCGCCGGACAAGACTATTAATCCGTTAGCCGATTCCCTGGTTAGCCAGTCGTAATCGACCGCTGGAATGCCGCGGCTCTGGCCCTCCAGAAAACTGCGCGTGATAAGCTCTGACAGTTGACGATAGCCGATCTCATTTCGACACAAAAAAACCACTCGATGTCGAGCTTGTGCGCTATCGCTTGAGCCTATCCATAATTCCGCGCCGATAATGGGCTTTACGCCGGCATATCTTGCCGCTTGATAAAATTTCACCAAGGAAAACAAATTACATTGGTCGGTCACTGCGACCGACGGCGCGCCAAGTTCGACCGTGCGGTCGATTAACCCAGGTAAGCGGATCAGGCCATCGACCAGCGAAAATTCCGAATGCACATGTAGATGAACAAATCGATTGTCCACCTTAGTGGTCCTCGGTTTCAAAATAGCGGCGCACAGGTCCGAATGAGCGCCGGTGCTCCGAAATCGGGCCGTATTTCTGCAGCGCAAGACGATGTAATTTCGTTGGATATCCCTTGTGCGAGTCGAAACCGTAGTGCGGATATCGCGCATGTAAATCCACCATTAGTCGGTCTCGACTAACCTTCGCCACGATAGATGCGGCACTAATGCAGGCAACGCTTGCGTCACCTCGAATGATTGCGGTTGTAGGAACGCTCAGCACCGGACAGCGATTCCCATCGCACCATACGGCGTCCGGTACTATTGCTAAACCTTCAACCGCGCGCTGCATTGCTAACATCGATGCATGCAATATATTTATCTCGTCTATCTCCTCACGCGTTGCAGATCCAACACCAACCGCTAATGCCCGTTCGTGAATCGCCCTAAACGTCACATCACGGCGTTTCGCCGTCATTTTTTTCGAGTCCGTTAGGTCTTCGATGCCGTGATGCTCAGGGAGAATTACCGCGG
Source organism: Gammaproteobacteria bacterium (assembly GCA_963854885.1). Lineage (GTDB taxonomy): Bacteria > Pseudomonadota > Gammaproteobacteria > UBA11873. The sequence goes on from CAWLAW010000215.1 coordinate 4,256, forward strand.
CAGCAACAACCGGGCCCGCTAAAGGGCCTCTGCCGGCCTCGTCGACCCCGGCAACCAACATAGACTTACGCTGTTCCACTGGCAAGCTGGAGTATTTCGTTAGCCGCGCGTTGAGCAGCGTTACCGCGCAAAGAGGCGTGAATAGTGCGACATTCACGTTGAAAATCCGCAACCCTCTGCGGTGATCTAGACCAACACACTAGGGCATCGGCCAAGGCCTGAGGTTGCGCGTCGTTTTGCACAAATTCTGGGAGCACCTCCCGTCCCGCGAGGATATTCGGCATCGCGATGAACGGAATTTTTACCATTCGCTTCATTACGGCGTAAGTTAGCGGAGAAATCTTGTACGCCACAACCATTGGGGTTTTCGCAAATAAGCCTTCCATCGTAACCGTCCCGGACGCGCACAATGCCAAATCGCTGGCGAGTAAGATTTCATGTGATCGCCCCTCGAGAACTGTAATGTCTAGATCGCGACATATTTGATCGGCCCGTTGGCGAAGGTGATCTTTGGCCGCTGGGCTCGCTGCGCCGACCATGAAAACTGCATCAGGGACGCGGGTTGCGAACAGTTTAACGCTATGCAGAAACAAATCCGCATGTCGCATCCACTCCTGCGAACGGCTACCCGGCATTATCGCAACCGCTAATCGGCCTTGAGTTAAACCAAGCCGTTGCTGAGCCGCAGATTTGTCACATTCCAGTGGGAATTGATCGGCAATCGGGTGGCCGATATAAGTGGCATTGACATTATAGCGCTCGTAAAACGGCACTTCGAACGGAAATAGTGTTAGTAACAGATCCACTTTTTCCGCAATTCGTTTCGCTCTAGACTGTCTCCAAGCCCATATTTGCGGCGCAACGCAGTGTACTGTCTTGATTCCCGCCGCGCGGAGGCTCGCCTCGATTCCGAGAACGAAATCTGGCACATCGATACCCACGAAAACATCCGGTCGCGACTCGAGATAGAAGTCGCGAACTCGATTTCGCAGCCGTCTGAGCGATGGGTATTTCCGCAAGACCTCAGCCAGCCCCATCACAGACAACTCATCGACCCCAGCAATAGGCTCACACCCTGCGGCGACCATCTTGGGACCCGCCATTGCTGTGATGCGAATGTCCGGAGATAAATTCCGCAACGCCGTTATGAGCGAGCCGCCTAATTGGTCACCGGATGATTCGCCCGCTACGATACCAATGTGAATCGCCATCCAGCACCATGTTTAATCTATGAAATGAGCGAGAATTGATCGTCCGAATAAGCGCTACCGAACAATACCTCGGGTGGACTCCTCGATAAATTTTACCAGCTGCGCAACTTCTGCTACGTCTGGGGCCGCCTTCTTCAACTGAGAAATTGCTTCCTGTAGCGTTAATCCTTGTCGATACAACGTTTTATACGCGCGCTTTAGCGTTGCAATGATCTCCTTATCGACTCCGCGTCGCTTCAACCCTTCTCTATTAATTGTGCGGGCGCGAGCGGTGTTCCCTTCAACCAGTACAAACGGGGGCACGTCTTTAACAATGATCGCTGCAATCGCCGAAAACGACCCAACCCCCATTCGGCAGAATTGATGAACGCCAGTGAAACCGCCAAGCACAACGAAATCGTGAATTTCAACGTGGCCAG
>CAWLAW010000216.1:0-5878 GCA_963854885.1 Gammaproteobacteria bacterium
GTGACACGCCGCGTGCAGGCAGATCTCGATCACATCCGACAACTAACTAAAAACGATCGCTCGCCAGTGACCGTCGCTGACTTTGCCGCGCAAGCAGTCGTGGCGATGTGTCTCAAAGAGAGTTTCGGCGCTATCAAATTAGTCGGCGAAGAAAGCGCCGCCGATTTACGCACGAGCACTGGAGGCGCTTTAGTTCAGTCCATCACAAGCGCCGTGCAGCACGTGTTGCCTGATGTCACCGACGACGATGTGCTCGACGCCATCGATATCGGCAACCACGATGCGAGCAGTTCTCGATATTGGACACTCGACCCGGTGGACGGCACGAAAGGGTTTTTGCGCAACGGACAGTACGCGGTGTCATTGGCCCTCATCGAGAACGGCGCCGTGCAATTAGGTGTGCTGGGTTGCGCGAACCTATCACACAATTTTGCGCGCCCCTTCACCGATCCTGACCCGACGGGATGTATCTATTTCGCGACGTTAGGCGGTGGAAGTTGGTACTTGCCGGCGGACCAGCCCGAAACTAAGCCAGCAGCGATTAGTGCCTCCCCGTCTGTTTCCATGGATGCTTTGCGAGTTTGCGAATCGGTCGAGGCAGCGCATTCGAAACGAGACGACACAACGCGGATACTCGATCACCTCAACGCAACGAGCGCCCCTGCCCGTTTGGATAGCCAATGTAAATACGCAGTTGTTGGCCGCGGACAAGCGGACGCCTACCTACGTTTGCCAACTGGCGTTGGCTACGTCGAAAAAATTTGGGACCACGCCGCAGGGATGATTGTTGCTCAAGAAGCGGGCGCAATCGTTTCGGATATGCACGGTAATGCGCTCGATTTTACGACCGGCCCAACATTAACCGCGAATCAAGGCATCATCTGCAGCGCGCCGACTATCCACCAGAAAATCATCGAGGCCATAGAAACCTTAGGGATCTGATGCGATCGCGATTAAGCACACGAATCCGGCTAATCAATCGAGAACGTCCACCTGACAGGATGTGCAAACATGAGCAAGATTCACGAACGCCTGAATATTAAATTACCGATCTGGAATGCCGGAATGGGCATGGGCATGGCCGGTGCAGCGCTTAGTAGCGTCGTCTCGAACGCCGGCGGCTTAGGGGTGCTAGGACTCGGCGGCATGCCGCCACAAGCGATGCGTCCTGTGATTGCGGAGATGCGCGAGCTCACTACCCGCGCGTTTGGTGTAAATATTATTATGCCGATGATGCAGGACGGTCAGATTGAAACTTGCTTCGACGAAAACATTCCCTTGATGGTTTTGTTTTGGGGTGACCCGGCGCCGTACATTAACGACGCGCATAAGCGAGGTGTGTTGGTTGTCTCTCAGTGCGGAGATGTCGAAGAAGCCGTTCGTGCAGCTGAAGCTGGGGTCGATGGCGTTATCGTCCAGGGCACGGAAGCTGGAGGCCACGTTAAAGCGACTCGACCACTGCACATCGTACTTCGAGAAACGGTTAAAGAACTTGGCTCTGTTCCAGTGATTGCTGCTGGCGGGATCGCGACCGGCGCCGACATCGCGCAAGCGCTGAAACTCGGTGCAAGTGCTGTGTCTATGGGAACGCGTTTTGTCGCGACCGATGAGGCGCTTGCGCTCGAGAGCTACAAGTCGCTGATTACAGAGTCGCAGTCAAGCCAAACGGTGCTAACAGAATTGTTTGACATGGGCTGGCCGAACGCGGCTCATCGCGTGATACGTAACAAGGCCTACGATGAATGGGAGGCAGCCGGAAGTCCGCCAACCGGCACTCGACCCGACGAGAACCTAATCATTGGTGAATTGGGCGACGGAGCAAACGCGGTGGAAATCCCTCGGTTTTCCGTCGTTCCGCCGATCGACAATTACCACGGCGATCTAAGCGAAGCGGCACTGTATTGCGGCGAATCATGTGATCGGATCGATACGATTATTTCGACCGAAAAAGTCATGGACCAGCTCGTCGCCGAACTCAATGCCGCGGTTTAAAAGTGCGCGTATACCGCCGGTACCGGGTGCACCAAGCAAGCAGCGGCGACGATACGTTTAGAAACTCGCCGTAGCGGTACGCGCAGCTGACGGCTAAACAACATTAATTGCTAACACCGATCCCAGAATCGTTGCGGCACTACCCGATCATCTTCCCCCTGAGACTTCTATAAAACTACCCGTCGTGTAAGAGGCATCGTCGGACAGTAACCACAATATTGAATGCGCAACTTCCGAGGCAGTGCCCTCGCGTTGCATCGGGATCGCACTGCGCAAGCGTTCGATACGATCCGGCTCTCCGGAACTCGCGTGGATATCAGTATCAATCAGACCCGGTCGAACTGCATTAACTCGAATACCCGCGGTCGCGACTTCTTTGGCAAGTCCAAGCGTAAAAGCATCGATCGCTCCTTTCGAGGCGGCGTAGTCAACAAACTCATTGGGTGATCCGATACGCGCCGCCGCCGAAGACAAATTGACGATCGATCCACCCGCCCCGCCGCGCTCACGTGACATGCACTTCACTGCCTCACGCGCACATAGAAACGACCCGGTAATGTTAACTGCAAAAACTCTCTGCAAACGCTCCGCAGTCATATCTTCAACACGAGACTGAAGTGCGACAATTCCAGCATTGTTCACCAAACCCGACGGCGTACCGAGTTCCTGTCGACACGCTTCAAACAAGCTCACGACGTCCGCTTCCTCGGCAACATCAGATTTCACAACAAGACATCGCTGGCCAAAGTCCGACACGGATTGCGCAACGCTGTCCGCTGCCGCGGCCTCGCTGTGGTAGCTAAGGCACACGTCGAAGCCGCGTTCGGCGGCAAGTATCGCGGTGGCTGCGCCGATACCGCGACTGCCTCCGGTAATGATCACGATGTTACTCATAAAATTTTTCCTTCGCGCGAGTGTTCATAGCTAACTTCGATCCGTGCCAACTTCGTCGGGTGCCGGGCGGACTTCGTCGGTCGCGGGGCGCGGACTATACTGTGGCCTTAACTTCGTTATGTCGAGTGAATCTATGAAGCTTGAATTTACTGCAATGATGCTTTTTCTCTGCGTATTATTACCTGCCGTCCACGCTGGTGGTGGACCGGATATAGATCCCGAGCGAGTTGCGCGGGCTTATCTTGACGCTCGCAAAGCAGGCTTATCATTCCCCGAAGTATTCGGTAACGGTGAACAGCATAGCGACGCATTGCTCTATGAGGTGCAGCGAAAATTAGTCGAATTACAACTCGACGAAGGTTTGACTATCGGCGGGTACAAAGGCGGTTTCATCCCGAAAGCCTCGATCGGTGGCGTACTGTTTGCCGAAGGCGTACTAAAGGGTAGGCCAATTCTGAAGCGAACGGACTTCCAGAACCTTCTTGTTGAGGCGGAAATCGCATTTCAATTTTGCGCCGCTATTAAACTACCCGTGGCAGACGTGGCGGCACTTAAAGCGCTAACCTGTAATGTATATCCGGCCATCGAACTACCTGATGCCGCAGTCAGAAACTTGGACGGTTTGCTCCGCGATCTACCACAACTTCGTCGAGCCCTGATTCCGACGAACATGGCCGTCGCGAACGTGCTACTTGGGGAGGGTAAAAATCCTAACAGTCTGGATCTGGATCACTTGACCATTAGAGCAACCCACAATGACGTGGAAATCGGCAACCGAGACGGCTCAACATCCAACGACGATATCTGGTCTCGCGTGTTGTGGATCGTCAATGAATTCGTTTTAGCCCGAGGCTACGAACTCAGTGCCGAGCACATCATTATCCCGGGGGCACTAACCGGATTGCATCAAAGCACACCCGGACACTACAAAGTTGACTACGGCGCGTTGGGCGAGGTGGAGTTTCGAATTGAACCCTAAGCCTGCCGCGCGAAAGGACCATTACCTTTGCCTAACGCGTCGGCGCGAGTAGTTCTCCGCACGCCATCATCTCCGCTATCGGCGCACAAATTTCGCTATTTTCACGACAGCAGTCTTCAAGAAGATAGATCAGCAACTCACCCATGTTCGTGTAGTTTGCGCGATATCGAATACCCGCCCGTCACGCGATTTCTCAATCAGCTTCGCGCGCGTGAGGATATTTAAATGTGATGACATTGTGTTTTGCACGACATCGAGTGAATCTGCTATTTGTCCGGCGGGCACACCATCCGATCCGGACTGTACAAGTAATCGGAACACATCGAGTCGAGTTCCATGTGCGAGTGAACTCAGGGCGTCCAATGCTGCAAGCTTATGCAACTATCTATATCACTCGATAGTTGGATTTATTTAAAATACTATCCTGCCGGCCAGCTGGTTTCACGACTATGTCTTTCTACACAGCCGGATCACGAGCAACGATGCCGCATGGCATAATCGGACACGATCACCCATTACCGAGAACCAACGAATGGCAACAAGCAACGACGAAGAAGACTATTGGAACAACGACGGCGGCAAACGCTGGGTGGACCATATCGACGCACTCGAGGCGATGCTTTCGAGCCTAAACGAATCTCTGGTCGGCGGCGCCAAGGTCAAAAACAATGAGCATGTGTTAGACGTCGGATGTGGTGGCGGAGTAACAAGTGCAGCGCACGCAACCGCCACGGGTTCGGACGGCTCTGTCGTCGGCGCCGATATATCCGAGATCATTTTAAACGTTGCCCGCGAACGTTACGCCGATGTCCCCAACTTAGCGTTCACGACAGCGGACGCCGGCACGTTTAATTTCGAGCCCGGTCGCTTCGACCTGATCACGTCACGATTTGGGGTGATGTTCTTTGCCGAACCGGTAGCGGCTTTTCGCAACATGCTGCGCGCTGGAAAGTCTGGCGGGCGGATGGTGTTTATTTGTTGGGCCGCGCCGGGCGACAATCCTTGGATGGGTGCCCCGGCCGCCGCGGCATTCGCGATAATCCCCGCACCGGAAAAGCCCGAGCCAGGCACTCCAGGTCCATTTTCATTAGCCGATCCCGAACGTATTAAATCGATCATGGGAGAAGCCGGTTTTGTGGACATTACGGTGTCGCTAATGGAACAGCAACTTAATATGGGTTCGGTGGCGTCGAGTCTCGACACGATGACCAAACTCGGTCCTGCGGCTGAACCACTGCGAAACGCGACAAGTGGACAGCGTGATGCGGCGATGGAGGCGATGCGCGGTGTACTGGAAGAGCACAATACGGCTGAGGGCGTGACGATGCAAAGTGCCGTTTGGTTAGTCGAAGCGCGTATTCCTTAAGCTTTTTACGACAGGTTTGGCGAAACAATGCGCCGGTCGCTCGTCGGAATTAAGCGTGCGGCGAATGGCAGTCATTCGAGCAGCTAAGCGAATGCCTCGCCCCTACAGACTTCTAAATAAATGTGGTTTGAACTCGCGACTCAACTACCACGCGCAATCGGAGGCCGGTAATTGAACGCGCAGTTCAGTGCCGGCCGCGTCAATTTTTCTTTCGAAACAATGACCATTGATATCGCGAAGTAATCGTCGACTGATACGCACCGGCGGTGCGGATGAAACGTGACTCACACTTGCGACGGGTTGCGGAACGTAGACGATATGAGGTCGCGGCGCGTACCTCGGCGTCGAATATCGCGGTGCGGCGAGTATGCTACCAAGTAGCAACCCACCGACTAACAACCCCGCATGCGCGCCGTAATTATGGCCACCATGTGCGTAACCATGGTGCCCGTATCCGTGGTGACCGTAGCCATAGCCACGTGCAGCAACGCCACTGCTCGCGACGAGTAAGAAGACAACCGTCCACGCGCTGATTAGTTTTTTCATGCTTCCCCTCTCTTGTGCCGAGTACTCGGCCGGATCCGGTTATGCCTAGTGTACCAATAGCGCAAAATCATGCGCGGAAACGTCCCGCATTAGCAGATTCG
>CAWLAW010000217.1:0-5876 GCA_963854885.1 Gammaproteobacteria bacterium
TGCGTGCTCTCGATCGCTTTAACCGGGAGATCAAGGCGATGCGCGCGGATTTCAAGGTGCGTATTGGGATCAATTCTGGACAGGTTTCGTATGACGAAGGCACACCAATGGAGGAGATGAGCTCGCGCGTCATCAACATTGCCGGGCACATGCAAAAATATGCTGAGGAAAACTCAATATATATCAACAAAAGCGCCATCGATGACGTCGCGGAACGGTCGAGCTTCGTACCTACCGACGCGCAGGTCGACGGATGCGACGTGTTGGTCTGGAAGCATGTCTGACCCTGTGCTACTTAGCGTTTCTGTTTTTCGGCCGTTGCTAACGTACCGGATTGACAGCGAACCGGCGGTCCACAGTTCGACGCTTTAGCTCACTCGATACATCGCACCCGACACGCGCGCGACGATTATCTGATACTTGTGAGGAAGCGCTCGCGGTATTCTCGCGGCGCGACGTTATACCAGCGCTTAAACGCCTTGCGGAAACTTGCTGAGTCCGAGTAGCCGAGGTACGCCGCGATGTCTTGTGATCTATTCTGCTGGTTTGCCAGCAGCTCACGAGCTCGCTGTTTTAGTACGTCATCAGAAATCCGCTGGAACGTCGTATCCATCGCGCGTAGGCGCCGAATTAGGGTACGTGGCGAGACATTCATCCGCTCGGCAACAAGTTCTAGCGTAGGCAGCGTGCTCAGCGTTTGGCTTTCGAGCATCTCGAACAAGAATTGACGCACCGCGGAGAGTGCGTCGCGCTCAACACCGACCTTGCATATTGCTTCGCATCGAGCGAGTGAGGTGTGCCATGTCGCCTCATCAAAGTCGACGTTTGCAACGTTGCGCCATTGTGCAGGGACGACTAACGCGTTGCCCGCGCATTCGAAATCGACGGCGCAATCGAACCAATTGGCGTAAAGGTAGGAGTGTGGTGGCGGCGGGTAGCTCAATTCGATTCTTGCTGCAGCAACGGGACCGTGGCGCACGACGCTTATATACTCTTGGATCACGATTAACGGCACCTCTATTAGCATTTGCGCAACCGGGCCAAGATCGATTAGCGGATTTACTTCGCAGCGAAACGTATCGCCGTCCGGCGCGCCGCTCAAATCCAGATACGGCACACGACTCGGCATATATTTCATGAAAGCGTCGAGGCCTGCGCCGAGGTTCGGAGCGGTGAGCCACGCTAGAGTTACCGCTCCATGGAAGTTTTCAGCCATACGCTTGCCCCATTGCAGGTGCCAGTCGGGCGATTGCCGTAGAGGGATGACGTTCTCGATACACTGCAAATGTTGGCGGACGGTGATCGGATTCGGATAGTCGCGCAGGTCCTCGTGCGCGATACCAGTGCCTGCGGCAATTTTTGCCAGATCATCAAACTCCTGCGTCAATAATTTAACGTAGGTGTTCGGCATCAACGTGCGTTCGATTGTTCGGGTGCTCATTGTGGGTCTGTCACGAAATAACCCCTTTATTGTCACCATAGCGGTCTACCTGTCAATTGTCTGGTGACCGATACTGACGCCCAACGATTAATGAGACCGAAACCGCATCGTAGCGGGAGACCAGTTATGCACAACAAAACTAATTCACACAGCGCCACAACGACATCGGCAGGTCAAGGCGGGAACGAAGAGTACGACGCAATCGTCATCGGCGCGGGTATTGCCGGCCTGTATCAATTGTACCGACTACGCGAAATGGGATTGAAGGTACGCTCGTTCGACGCGGCTAGCGCAGTCGGCGGAACGTGGTATTGGAATCGCTACCCAGGTGCGCGTGTCGATTCGCAATCGTATATCTATCAGTACTGGTTTTCTGAGGAGCTATTGCAGGAATGGAACTGGAGTCAGCGGTTTCCGGCACAGGAGGAGACCGAGCGCTATTTGAATTTTGTTGCTGATAAATTTGACCTGCGCAAGGATATTCAATTCAACACCCGGGTGAGCTCGGCGCGATGGGACGAGGCTGGCAAACGATGGGTCATTAATACCGAGCAAGGAGGTGAGGTCACGGCGCAATTCCTGGTTAGCTGCAGCGGCATGCTCTCCGCGCCGCTCGTCCCTCCGTTTCCGGGCCACGAAAAGTTCAAAGGACAGATCGCGCACACGGCGCGCTGGCCGGCCGAAGGCCTCGATCTGAGTGGTAAACGCGTTGGCGTAATCGGTACTGGTGCGACTGGTATCCAGGTGATCCAGACTATTGCGAGCGAGGTCGGTGAATTGAAAGTGTTCCAACGCACTCCCCAATACGCTGTGCCGATGCGCAATGTGAACTACGATGACGAGGCGCGTAATGCGTGGCGTGCTCGTTATTCAGAATTACGCGAACGCGTTCACACCACATTCGCCGGATTCGACTACGATTTCGATCACCGTAGTTACCTTGAGTTAACGCCTGAGCAGCGCAAAGCGGCGCTCGAAGAGATCTGGGCGGATGGCTCACTTAGTTTCTGGGTCGGCGGGTTCCAGGAAATGTTCTTCGACGAATCGGTTAATGACGAAATTTCTGAGTTTGCCCGCGAGAAAATTCGTGCGCGTATCACGAACCCAGCTGTTGCTGAAAAATTGGTGCCGAAAAGTTTCGGGTTTGGTACGGCAAGGGTACCCCTCGAGACAGGCTACTACGATGTCTACAATCGCGATAATGTCGAACTCGTCGACGTCAGCGACGCGCCGATTGAATGTTTCACTGAGAATGGTTTAGTCATCGCGGGCCAAGAATTCGAACTCGACGTCGTGATCCTCGCGACGGGTTTCGACGCGGGCACCGGTGCACTTACTCGAATGGGTATTGTTGGCCGCGACGAGCGTTCGCTTACCGAGCAGTGGAGCAAAGACATCCGATCGACGTTGGGTCTGCAAGTACACGGCTTCCCCAATCTATTTACCGTGGCCGGGCCGCTCGCACCATCCACGGCGTTCTGCAACATGGCGACATGCCTGCAGCAACAGGTCGACTGGGTGACGGATTGCATCGGTCATTTGCGCGAACGCGGCTCCGATTCGATCGAACCCTCCGCCGAGAAGGAAGCGCAATGGGTACAGCACCACGACGATACGGCGAACGCGACACTAATTGCGAAAACGAATTCGTGGTACACGGGAGCCAATATAGAAGGCAAACCGAGGCGCTTGCTGTCCTACATTGGCGGCGTGGGTAACTACCGGAAGATGTGCGACGAGACCACAGCTAGTGGTTACGAGGGTTTCGAGATTACTGGTACCGACCACCACGCCGCGGATAGCGCATAGGAGCGCAGCCGAAGCGAACACAGCGGTAAATCCGCCGCCGAAGTCGCAGTGGCCGAAAACTTAATTCGTCTTGGACGGCAAACCCAGCGTCGCGGACTAGGTGCCGAACACTTTCGCGAGATGTTCGTCCGACGGTGGTTCAGTAACGAGCGATACTGCAACCATCGAGGAGATAGAGGCGAAGCCGCCGAGTGTCGCACAAGCAAACGGATTTGACGCCTGACCGGCGAGCCATACGCCGGCAATCTCGATTGAACTGCCGACAAACCATGTCGGGTCGAGAAGTCCAGAGTGCAGGATGCTAAACGTAACCCCACCGACGATAAACCCGGTGATCGAACCGACTCGAGTCGCGCGTCGCCACAATACGCCAAGAAACATCGGCGCGGCCGATGCCGCCATCATGCCGCCTATACCGATCCAAACGAGCAGCGCGACGTTCTTGTCTTGGGTCTCCCAAGCCAATGCCACCGCGCCCACCAGTACGATTATCGTTGCGATGCGGCTGATGAGGAGTGCGATTCGGTCTACCTCGTCGTCGTCCTTATCAGCCATCCAACGCGGCGCCATTGAGCGGCGAAAAATATCATTGGCAAATACTTGCGCCGTTGAAACGACCAGGCCGTCGGCAGTGGACATCACGGCGGCAAGAACCCCGGCGCCGATGAGGGCAGCTGCCCAGGGCGGAAACACAGCGATGAAGAGTTCCGGTATCGATTGATTTGGATTCATGCCGTCGGCAAAAAGCGCATCCCCTAAGATGACCCGGGCAAGGATCCCGCCACAGGTAATTGCCGGCAGTAACATGCCAAATATGAATGAGAAAGTGATAAATTTCTTCTGGTCGCTGTCATTTTTCAACGCCCACAACTTATTACCTATGTGGGGCAATAAGCCGAGCGGCAAATGTGCACAAAAAATTGCGAACAGATCCCATTTCGAATTAAACAGCGGGTGGGTTGGATGAATCGTTGCGGTGAGGGCCGGATCAATAGCATTAAGCTGTGCGATCATTCCGTCGAACCCGCCCTCGATTTGAAAGCCGCTTAGAAACATCCATAAGACGACGCACGCGAGCGCCAACATCAACGCGCCTTGCACGCCATCGGTGAGGATATCCGCGTGGGCGCCGCCCATGACCACGTAGAACATTAAAACCAATGCCGTCACACACAGTGCGGAAAACGTATCGAGACCGAGCATACTCGAAAACATCACCGCGCCGGCGAGTAATTGCCCGGCGAGATAGAACAACAACAACATCGAAAACAAGGCGGCTAATATTCGCAATGCGTCTGAATCAAACCGATCACCGAGATACTCCGGCATCGATCGACTACCAAAGCTCGCGCCAGCGCGACGAATCGCGTGCAGGCAAACGAGAACCCCTGAGTAAATGCCAATCGGATAGACGACCGCGTACCACAATACCGACATACCCGACGTATACGCGAGCGCCGGTAAGCCTAAAAACGTCGCGCCACTTGCCGCAGTTGCAGTCATAGCGAAGGCAAGAAAAAGTGGGCCGTAACCACCGCGAGCTGTTGCAAAGTCATCGCTGTCTTCAACGCGTCGCATGCCGACAAAACCGAAAAACACCATCAAGCCGATGTAAAACGTCAAGAACGTCCAGCCCCAGAAAATCAGGGGGTCAAATCCAAACATGTGTGTAATCCCTTGGAAAGCCGATTCTTCTATTCTAATTGCGCTGCGCTTTTGTTTTTAATGGTGGCGTTTGCCGGTGTCGTCACATACCCAGAACCACAATCTCGGCTAAGGGTAACAACTTGATGGGACCGGTGGAACCCATCGCACGACGAGTTGATGTTCGTGTTACGCAACGGCTTACGATCGCGGTGTTAATACCTTTATACTTAAAATGAATTTAGCTGGTTGAAATGGCCGCTTAGCGCGCTTAGACCGGTTAACCATTCAATTACTGAGGAAAGTCATGACTCCTGACGATATTAATCGCCGAAAGTTCGTGCGTAACACCGGGCTCGGCGCGCTGTTATTCAATGTTGCAGGGATCCCAACGTTACTCACGCCGCGCGCCGCGTATTCGAAAGGGGTGACGCTGCAGACGCTATCCGCCGAAGAGGGATTACAATTGGCGAATTTTGCCGACCACCTTTTGCCCGGTGCTGCTGCGGCTGGGGTTACGCAGTTCGTCGATCAACAACTCGACATCGACCCTCAAGAATGTTTGCTCATGTGCAAATACTTCCCCGACATTAAGGCGCCTTTTTTGAATTTCTATCGCAATGGAATCGGGGCGCTAAGTAACGCGTCATCAGAAAAATTCGGTAAACCATTTGGCGAATTAACGCTCGAGCAAAAAAACGTTTTCACCGATTCACTATGGCGCGGGGACGTGTCAGGTTGGTCAGGGCCGCCACCGCCGTTGTTCTACATGATGGTGCGAAGTGACGCAGTTGATGTTGTCTACGGTACAAAAGAAGGTTTCGACGAACTGAACATCCCTTACATGGCGCACATTATGCCCGAGGAGAAGTGGTAATGGCCGACAAAGTGGATGTCGTCGTGGTCGGCTCTGGCGCCTCCGGTAGTGTCTTCGCCGCAACGCTAGCGGAGGCAGGACGCAGTGTCCTTGTGCTCGAGGGTG
>CAWLAW010000218.1:0-5874 GCA_963854885.1 Gammaproteobacteria bacterium
TGCGGGCCGTGATTGCGCGATCAGTAGAGACGCCTTATGATGTTATCGCGCTCGATATCGACAACAACACTACCGCCATGGTGAAGGTTGAAAACCATCAGCTTTATGAGAAGCTCGGGATACAAGACATCTTTAATGCGCTGCGCCCTGGCGGTCGTGCGGCGATTTGGTTCGCGTGCGCTGATGTCGCGATTGAAAAAATGCTGAGGAAGGTTGGCTTTACGGTTAAAGCGGTCCCGGCCAAAGTCTACGCATCCTCTAAGCGTGGAGCCTACATGATCTACGTCGCCGACAAGCCGCTGTCGGCGAAGAAGAAATAACCGACTAGCGACTATCGTCTCACCTTCTTGTATCACAAAAACTATACTAGAGAACGATCTTTTTCAGGACTCAGGTTTTATTCCCCAGAACTGCTTGGCCTCGTTCTCCGCGACCATCCTGAGGTAGTGGCGAAGAACGATCGCTTCGGAGTTGCTCCCCTGCCGGCCATCGTTCGACTAAGGAACACGGGATTCTCTATTAAGGAGAAATTCTAAGCAATGCCTAAGAAGAAACGCGCTCAAGCGTTTCGCGGATCGTCGAGGTACCTCCGCCAGCTGTTCTCTGGCTGGAACCCCAGCATCCGCTTGGCCTTGGCGTTGGAATAGAACGTCTCTTGAATCCCATGGCCCTCAGCCAAAGGGACTCGGGCATAGAACTCGGCACGAAGCTCGTCGCTTGTCCGGTTCACCGAATGATCGTCGTTCGAGACGTTAAAGACCTCGAACCCCAGTCCATCGGTCTTCAGGCACAAATCCACCATCTGCCCTAAATCGCGGGCGTCGATATAGGCGAAGATATTTCTCAAGCGAAGCCGCGGTTCGTCCAGGTAAGCGGGAAACTTCTCGCGGTACTCGTGCGGCTCGATCACATTGTTGATGCGCAGCCCATAGATGTCCGCGCCCGAACGCCGTTGAAACGAGCGCGCTGTAGCTTCGTTGACCACCTTCGACATTGCATAGCTATCCATCGGCACGGTAGCGTGCTTCTCGTCGATGGGCAGGTAATCAGGCTTAACTTCGCCATCGGCAAAGCAAATCCCATAGGTCGTTTCGGACGAGGCGAAAACGATCTTCCGGACCCCCATCTTCAATGCTGCGTCGATCACATTGTAGGTACCCAGCGTGTTGACTCGGTAGCATTCGTTATCCGAAGTGAGCAGCATCCGCGGCACGGCCGCGAAGTGGACCACTGCATCGAATTTCGGCACGCCGGTTCCCGGCAGCATCTCGTCGCTGCCAGCATAGGAAGCCATTACGTCGTACATCTGGCCGGCATCGGTAATATCGGCTATCCGGTTGTCGACGCCGTCGACCTCCAGCGGTACCTTATCCACATTCAGCACGCGGTGTCCCTGCGCGATAAGGTACGACACAGCATGCCGCCCTGCCTTGCCGCTTCCGCCCGTAAACAAAACCCTCATCGCGATCCTCCCGATCTGACGCTCACGCAATCAATCAAGCAAGTCCGACCGACATAATGGCCAGACCCGACATAGAACAGATCGTAGTAACTCGCCCCACAGGGAAAGCGATATTCCAGAAAGGCGTCGTGCAGCAGCTTCGAGTTGGACAAATTATTCATGGGCTATTCAATTCTTTCAATTAGATTTACGTCATAAATCAAAGATTGGACTCAACCTACTCAAGTTAGAAATCGCGCGTCCTAGCTGCACTCGCAGGTATTACGGATTTGTTGGTCGAGCGGTACGGTTGACGCTTCAATTGAAAACAGCCAATTTGGTCAGTGGTTGAATTTTGAGGGAGTGACCTGCTAGCGACTCCCACGTCATCTTTTTGTCCCGCAAAAAATAAACCAGAGAACGAGCACTTTAAGAATCCAGAAACTACCAAATGGGTCAGTACTTAAAGCTTGATATCCAGCTTTTCAGGCAGAAAAATAAACGACAAGGGGCAGGCTGTACTTATTGATATACCTCAATATTTGAATACATTTAATTCGAATAAGGATTAACGCTCTATATCCATTATTCCCTCGCCTCAGCGACGTCACGCACTACTCTGAGAGATCCCAAATTAACTGGACCCACCAGGCCTAACGAACAGCGACGACGTTGCACGTCTCGCTTTCAGTATCATATACGATCCGAGCACTTCCGTCTTCGAGCTGAAGTTGAACTGCGGCAACTTTTTCATCGAGAGAAAAAACCCGGTCACCATAATCCGTGCCCTCGCGGGTCACAAACTCCACGATAACCGCGCGAAGTATTTCAGTTTCAAGTTTTTGATAAGGAATATCCATAGGAGTAGAGTTTTCGGGAAAAGCAGGGGACCAGACCGTCCATCAACTTTCAGTTGGCAATGAATCCCGAGGGGCTGTATTAAAAATCCTGCGACGCTTCGAGGGAGTGCCCGCCTGACCTCTCGCGGTTTCGAGCGGCAACTCGAGAGGCTTGCGAGGAACATAGTCCACCCGGCGATTCTCTTCGGCACATTTCACCTGAAATTCCTGCATTCTCATAAAATGAGTGAGGAGTTGCTCCGGCATCGAATAATGATCTAAGCCACTTCGGTCCAAAGCTAGAAGCAATTCATGCGTAGCTTCCAAAGTTGAGAGGCACTCCGGTTCCGGTTGGCGCTTGATAACGTAGCGACTCGGCGTCGCATTCGAAAACATAATCTTCGGCAACTGCTGCAAGCTATGGCTTAAGCGCAGCATAGGACGGACAAGTCGCCAAGTGGCATCGAGCAGAAAAACGACGAGTCGTCGACCGGAGAAGTCCGAGGCATGCAGTTCACCTTTCGACGGATCCCGGGCGCCTTTCCCTGGATAAAGCAGAACGGGATAGTTATCAGGATCATTGATCAAAGCCTGCACCGCCTTGTGCTCATCGAAGCTTTCCCCAACATACAGCTCGCTGTCAGCTAAGCAAAAATGGGTAAGTCGCCCGGTGTTCAACTTGATCTGCCGGTTCTCATACGGGTGCATAAGAATTACAAATTTCGTGCGAGTCGCCATCGGTGTGATCTGTCCGCACCAGCAAAGCTGCTGCGGCCTGTTACACTTGTAGCACATCTCTCGACCCATAATCGGCGGACCATTACTCCCAGTCCGACTCATGACCAGAACGAAAAGCCGAACAGTCAAAATTAACATCGCTCCTACGTCGCTGGATCCGCTGGTACAACGATTATCGCTACACTGCGTTGCGCGGAAGGTTCGTTTTTATACATCTAAAATTCAAATACATGTGTTCTGAATCAAAACCATTTCTCGCTTCTTCCGCGAAGAGCTTCATCAGTCACCCAAACTCGAAACGTTATCAAATGCCTCTTCACAGACCTTGTGCTGAACTAGAGTGAAGGGATAACTTCGGCAAACGCTGGGTCTCGCTTCATAGACGCTACAGACTTTATTCCCCGCAGCCTCTCTGAGAAATACGCAGCTTCCACTCTTCTGATGCTTCAGGAAACGGCGAGGGGATGATCCTCTGTCTGAATCCAAAAACGCATCCGCATCCAAACCTGTAAATTTGCTCAAGGCTCCGATCTCGTCCGTCGACAACACGACAAAAGGAAAATTGCTGCAACACCCAGCGCACTTCACGCACATCTCACTCGTTATCGGCCTGCCCATCAACCATCACTCGCAAGCTATTTCAAATAAGCAACTAAAGACTAAGGCGGGACGATATTCAATTATCAACTACTAGCCAGAGATCCAATAGGATTAGGGATTGTTAAATAGAGAGCATTTTCAATGTAGGACTGGCGCTACAGGAGTTTACGCCTTCGGAGGAGTGCCGCTATTCATTACCCTCCCCCATTTGACAAATCGCTTGACCCATTATTTACTGAATTTCTAGGCAGATAAGAAGGTCCGGCGCCTCCGTGCTAAATCTAAAAAAGAACGCCCGCCTCGAAACGGTCGTTCTCTGTATGCTACTTAAGGTCAGCCAAGGCAGCGCCGAAATTAATGTGTAGCGTGTCCATGCCCAAGACTAAGGCGGGGACCGATTCAACGCCGGCACTTTCAGCGTTTTCAATGCACTGAGGTTGTTCACCCAGATGAATAATCTCCAGGTCGATTTTTCCTGGATCGAGAACTGTGGTGAGCGATTGTTCGGCGCTAACGCAGACAGGGCAGCCGGCATGGTAGAAGGTGGCTTTTGTTTTCATGATCCTAATAATGCATTTTAGGTTTAGTCGTATGCGGATGTTTCCGCAACAAGCAGCATCGTGCTGTTGTATTTTTAGACTATCATGGTTCTGGAAAAGCGAAAGAGGGCACAAAACGGTAGCCACTTACCATTTTGTTCCCACTGGACAGGATGTTCGTTTTTGCTAAACTAAAAGGATTATGGAGAAAAAATACCTGACGCTTGATGAGCGCCGAGCATATCGAAGCCTAGAGGATGTGGTTGGCTGTAAATGGTCTGCTGCAGTGGTTAGCGCGATCCATCAGGGCGTGAGTCGCCCGGGAAAACTTGAGCGCTATATTCCAGGCATTTCGACGAAGGTCTTAAATGAGCGCCTCCGCCGACTGTTGGATTACAAGTTGATTTCCCGTGAAGAATTTGAAGAAAACATTCCACATGTTGAATACACTCTAACGCATAGTGGAGAGAAGTTGGCGCATGTGATCGAGCAACTATATGAACTCCAGAGCGAGCATAGCTCTATGCTGGAAACGAATGAGTGATCATTTGAGGTCAGTGGCGTTAATTCTTGAGGTTCCCTTTTGTCAGCAACCAATGAACTAGTATAGGGAAATTAAAACCCATCCTCCGTTTTGGCGCATTCGGAAGGTGACGTTTTTCGTTGCTCCTAAAACCATGCAAATACGGAACTACTGAGAAAATTAAACGAAATACAATGTCACGTCAGAAAACAACCGAAAGCGGGAGCCTTGACCGTTCCTACAGGCTCAACAAAGCACGAAAGTTTGCTGTCGCTCTAGGACTAGCATTCGTCGCAAGTCATTCTTCGATTATGCTGAAGGCAACTACGATCGCCTCTTTCGAAGATCCCAACGTCTTTCAAGATTGGGCAGTCGTAAACGATTCCGTCATGGGCGGAGTTTCCCAAAGCGCCTTCGAACAAACGAGCGACGGGAATCTGCTATTTTTCGGTAAACTGTCACTTGCCAATAATGGAGGCTTCGTCTCTATCCGCAACCGTGCGAGTAAACTGAACCTCGGAGAAGCGACGGGAATCGAGCTGCGTGTACGCGGCGATGGCCGGACCTATAACCTTGATCTGCGCTCTAGCAGACAACAGATGGCCGGCTCCTTCCGCGCCTCATTCAGAACTGTCGAAAACGAATGGAAAGCGGTTTTCCTACCGTTGAACCAATTCGTTGCCCAATCCTTCGGGCGCTCCCTGCGAAGCGCGAAATTGGCCCCCTCAACCATCACCTCAATCGGCTTCACTCTCTCTGATAAAAAGCCTGGACGCTTCCGACTAGAAGTCGAATATGTGAAAAGCTTTGAGGACGTGTCGCGGAATGAGTCCGCGAAAGAGCCTTCCCTTTCCCCTGCAAACGACCTCGTGGAGCAACCGCTAAGGCTCATCGAACTCGCGATAGTGAAGGGCGTTCCCCTTTTCAACCAAGGGAGTCCTGCTGCCTGTGCCGCCATCTACGAGGTCGCCTGCACTGGTCTTATTGCCATGCCCGGTACGCCGGCTCCTGCTGTAGAGATGCTTCGCCGTGCCCTAAACGAAATCGATGCAACCAGCAACGATACAAAAAAAGCCTGGATTCTTCGCGACGTCCTCGACAAAACCGTTGCCCTGTTGCGTCAATAAAGGTGCTGAACGATTACATCGTTCAGTGGCCGCTCGGAGATCGGCCGCTACCAAAATCAGCCCAGAC
>CAWLAW010000219.1:0-5847 GCA_963854885.1 Gammaproteobacteria bacterium
AGACCACGGGATGTTCTGGCTATATGTACGTCGTGCAGAGCGCAGACGCGATCGATGCAGCCGATACGGTCTTTGAAAGTCGTGGCATTAATGTCGTGATCGACGAAAAAAGCTTGAAATTTCTCGACGGCACGCACATCGACTTCGGGCGCAATGGCCTAAACGAAGGTTTCCAGTTCGAAAATCCGAATGTTGAAGAAACGTGTGGCTGTGGTGAAAGCTTCTCGTTAGTTGGCGAAGGTTTACCGAGTATCGAAGCGATTAATTAACGACATATTTCGAGCATCGATTTAATAAACATCGTCGAGTCACCGCTTGTAATGCGGTTGATTTCAAAGAATAGACCAGGAAGTTAAACCATGGCGAGTCAGCCCCAAGAAATAGACGAATTCGTAGCGCAAAAATACGAAGCCGGTTTTTACACCGATATCGAGCAAGACAGCGTCCCGCCGGGACTTGATCCTGGCGTGATTGAATTCATCTCGAAAAAAAAAGGTGAACCGCAATGGATGCTGGACTGGCGCCTTAAAGCGTACGAACGTTGGTTGAAAATGGACGAGCCGAACTGGGCGCACGTGAACTACGCACCGATCGACTTACAAGCAATTTCCTATTTTTCCGCGCCGAAGTCTCAAGAGAATGCGCCGAAAAGTCTGGATGAGGTGGATCCAGAGCTAATCGCAACCTACGAGAAACTCGGCATCCCGCTCGAAGAACAAAAAATGCTCGCCGGAGTGGCTGTCGATATGGTTTTCGACAGCGTCTCAGTACTCACAACCTTCAAGGAAAAGCTAGCCGAGGCTGGGGTGATTTTTTGCTCGTTTTCCGAAGCCGTGATCGAGTATCCAGAGTTAATACAGCAGTATCTCGGTAGCGTTGTCCCAGTGACTGACAATTATTTCGCGGCGTTAAATTCGGCAGTATTTACTGATGGCTCATTCGTTTTCATTCCTAAGAACACACGTTGCCCGATGGAATTGTCGACTTATTTCCGCATTAATGCGATGAACACCGGCCAATTCGAACGGACACTAATCATCGCTGAGAGCGGCAGTCATGTTAGCTACTTGGAAGGCTGCACTGCGCCGATGCGTGACGAAAACCAACTCCATGCAGCCGTAGTCGAACTCGTCGCCCTAGACGACGCTGAAATTAAATATTCCACGGTACAAAATTGGTACCCGGGTGATGAGAACGGCATAGGTGGGATTTACAATTTTGTCACTAAGCGTGGCGACTGCCGCGGTAAGAACTCGAAAATCTCCTGGACTCAAGTCGAAACAGGGTCGGCTATCACATGGAAATATCCGAGCTGCATTTTAAAAGGCGATAATTCTGTCGGCGAGTTTTATTCCGTTGCGCTGGCGAGAAACTTACAACAAGCCGATACCGGGACGAAGATGGTTCATCTCGGGCGTAATACGCGTAGTACGATTATTTCCAAAGGAATTTCCGCCGATCGCGGACAAAACTCCTACCGCGGGTTAGTACGGATCGCAAAAGGCGCGACCAACGCGCGCAACTATACGCAATGCGACTCCTTGCTTATCGGCGATCGGTCGGGCGCGCACACTTTCCCTTACGTCGAGGTAAAAAACTCCAGCGCGCAGATTGAACATGAGGCATCCACTTCAAAAATAAGTGACGATCAATTGTTCTACCTACGTCAACGCGGGATCCGAGACGAGGACGCCATAAACATGATCGTCAATGGATTCTGCCGAGACGTTTTCAAAGAGTTGCCGATGGAGTTCGCCATCGAAGCTCAGAAGTTACTCAGCATCTCACTTGAGGGATCGATCGGTTAGGCGTATCGATCACTCTTAGAACTAGTTCAGGAAGCACCATGCTCGAAATTAATAATTTACAAGTAAGCGTAGAGAATAAACCGATTCTCAAAGGGCTCAATTTATCGGTCGGGCCAGGCGAAGTACACGCCATCATGGGACCTAACGGATCGGGCAAAAGCACGCTAGCGCACATCGTGGCCGGACGTGACGGCTACCAGATCACCGGCGGCAGCGTCACATTTAATGGCAAGGATTTACTCGAGCTCGCACCCGAAGAACGCGCCGGGGAAGGGGTATTCCTAGCCTTCCAATACCCAGTAGAAATTCCTGGCGTGAATAACGTTTACATGCTGAAAGCAGCGCTAAATGGGATCCGGCAATACCGCGGACAAGCCGAGCTCGATGCAGTCGAATTTCTCAAAATTGTGAAAGCGAAAACAAAGGCCGTTGGCATCGATAATAGTTTACTCAATCGACCGGTAAACACCGGTTTTTCTGGCGGCGAAAAGAAGCGCAACGAAGTATTTCAGATGAGCGTGTTGGAGCCGCACCTAGCGATTCTAGATGAAACCGATTCTGGCTTGGATATTGATGCGCTCAAAGCGGTGGGTGACGGCGTCAATCAATTGCGCGACGGGAAACGTTCATTCATCATTGTCACGCATTATCAACGGCTATTGGATTATATCGTGCCGGATTTTGTCCACGTGCTATCGAATGGCCAGATCGTTCGTTCGGGGGATAAGAACCTTGCGCTTGAATTGGAAGATCGCGGCTATGACTGGTTAAAGGATGAGGCAAACGTCGGATGAATGCGTTTGCCGAAAACTTGACTGAGCAGTTTCGCCAGCACGCCGAAAATTTACCGGGTGGCGATAAAGACAAAGTCATCGAACTTCGGCGCCGCGCGTTCTCGCAGTTCGAAACCGTTGGGGTGCCGACCCTGCGCGATGAAGATTGGAAATATACTGATATCCGATCGTTGCGCGAAACAAGTTATGTTGCACTTGGCGGACGTACGAGCGCGGAATCGGTGGACTTTGATCTCAACGACCTTCCGTTTCCAAGTTTTACCCCCCACGTAGCGGTTTTTTTAGACGGTAATTTTTGCCCCGAGCTATCGCAACTCAGCGAATTGCCTGATGGGATCCAGGGATCGAGTATTAGTAAACTACTCGAACAAGACGCAGACCAATTTGTCACGCGCATAGGGGACTACGAGACAGCTTTTCCGTCATTGAACAGCGCGCTAATGAAAGATGGCTTGCTGATTGATATCTCCCCTGGAACAAGCGTTGCCGAACCGATACATGTTTTAAGTATTAACCGCTCGGGCGGCTTGTTAAATACCGCCCGTCTTATGATCAATGCGGGCGCTAACAGCGCGTGCGCGGTTATTGAGACACATTACAGTTTCGATGATTCAACAAGTATGACCAACGCACTAACTCAAATCGACGCGCAGCAGGGCGCGAAGGTCACGCATTACCGGGTCCAAATGGACAACCCGCAGTGTCATCACATTGGTAATGTGTTCGCGACACTCAACAGGGACGCAGACGTCAAAACGTATTCTTTCGCATTTGGTGGCAGAATTGCACGTATTGATGTTAACGCGGATCTGATCGGCGAGGGCGCGAGTGTCACGATGGATGGTTTGTTCATGGTCAACGACAATCAGCATATCGATCACCATACGCGCGTCCGTCATTGTGTCGGCAACACGCACAGCAGTGAAAACTACAAAGGTATTGCGGATGGCAATGGCCGGGGCGTATTCAACGGAAAAATTCTTGTCGATCAAGATGCGCAAAAGATCGACGCCGTACAGTCCAGCAAGAATTTACTATTGTCTGATAATGCGGAAATTGACACGAAACCGGAGCTTGAGATTTACGCCGACGACGTCAAATGCGCGCATGGGGCCACGGTCGGCCAACTGGATAATGATGCATTCTTTTATCTCCGTTCGCGCGGCATCGACGAGGCAAAAGCACGCAGCATTCTAACGTTTGCGTTTGCCGCCGATATCGCGGAAGCCGTCGAGATCGCTCCGCTACGTGAATGGTTAGAGCAAATCATCACGTCGCGCACGCACACGGCAGGAATCAATGAGATTGACGGACATGGGTAAATCGGCAGCGCAACAATTGACTCATGCGTTCGACGTCGAGCGCGTACGCGCGGATTTTCCAATCCTCGAGCAACAGATTAATGGTCATCCATTAGTTTATTTGGACAACGCCGCGACAACGCAAAAGCCGCAATCGGTTATCGATAAAATTAGTGAATACTATTGCAAGGATAATGCAAATATTCACCGCGGTGTTCACACACTGAGTCAACGAGGCACTGAAGCGTACGAATCAGCGAGGCGCACCGTACAACGATTCCTAAATGCGCCCTCTGCCGATGAGATTATCTTTACACGCGGAACTACTGAGGCAATTAACCTGGCGAGTAGCTCGCTAGCGCGACTATTGCTCAAGCCTGGGGACGAAGTATTGATTCTCGGATCGGAGCATCATTCGAATATCGTTCCTTGGCAGATGATCGCAGATCAATTCGGCATTGAGCTGGTTGTCGCCCCAATCAATGATGCAGGTGAAGTACCCGTCGAAGAATTCGAAAAATATTTGAGTAACAAAACGAAAATTGTCTCAGTGGGCCACATATCGAATGCGCTCGGGACGATTAATCCGGTCCGGGAGTATATTCAGCTTGCCCACGACATTGGTGCGAAGGTGCTACTTGACGGCGCCCAGGCTGTCGCTCATACGCAAGTAGACGTTCAAGCGCTTGACTGTGATCTGTACGCTTTTTCCGGACACAAGATATTTGCGCCGACCGGCATTGGCGTACTCTATGGAAAGCGTGACCTGCTCGACGCAATGCCGCCTTATCAAGGCGGCGGCGATATGATTAAAGAGGTGAGCTTCGAACGCACGGAATACAACGACGTTCCATACAAATTTGAAGCTGGAACACCTCATATTGCAGGGGCCATCGGTCTCGGAGCAGCACTGGAATACGTTCAAGGGATTGATTTTGCAGCAGCGCTGCAACACGAGCACGAGCTACTTTGCGCCGTGACTGACAGACTCCGCGAAATCGATGGCGTTCGCCTAATCGGGACAGCAGTAGACAAAGCGGCAGTCGCATCATTTGTAGTCGACGGGGTGCACCCTCAAGATCTCGGTTTGTTGCTTGACAGCCAGGGAGTCGCGGTTCGCACCGGACACCATTGCGCGATGCCAGTCATGCAATACTTCGACATCCCCGGAACCGTGCGCGCATCACTTTCAATTTACAATACGAATGACGACATCGACCGATTTGTCGATGCGCTCGTCAAAGCAATAGACATGCTTGCGTGATAGCAAAATAGTGAGTTTAAGATGAGCAGCTACCCTGACTACAACGATCCAGTTACGTTAACGCGAGATTGCGAGGCGATCTTGATACCCGACGGCGCAGAAATAAACTTGAAAGAAGGGACAGCCGTGTTTGTTACGCAAGCGCTCGGCGGTTCCGTGACGGTAAATGTAAACGGTAATCTGGCGCGAATTTCGCCAATGAATGTCGACGCAATAGGTCTAGAAGTAGAGGCTCTTCCATCCGATAAGGGGTCGACGACCAGCAATGGAACAGTGGATGAGGCGATGATCTGGGACCAACTTCGAACCTGCTTTGATCCTGAAATTCCGATTAACATTGTTGAACTAGGGTTAGTCTATCGTTGCGAAGTTCGGCAACTCGACGGCGGCGGGAATTTAATCGATATTGACATGACGTTGACAGCTCCCGGGTGCGGAATGGGCCCGTATTTGGTCGACGATGTGGAGCAAAAATTAGTCCTCGTACCAAACGTGTCAAAAGTCCAGGTAGAACTCGTATTTGATCCCATTTGGAATCCCGAAATGATGTCGGAAGCTGCCCGCCTGCAAACCGGCATGTACTAGAAAAATTTATCTAGTGAATGCCATGTAATCGATAACCCAAGGACGTCATTTCTTCGAGTTGCGGATAAGATCGCCGGCGGCTACACGGGTTAAAC
>CAWLAW010000220.1:0-5823 GCA_963854885.1 Gammaproteobacteria bacterium
GGTAACTTGTGTTTTCGCCTCGCCTCGCCCTTTAATTTCTTTTGCTTGTGCATCGGCAATTGCAAATTTCCCTTGATCATCGCGCTCGAGAAAATGGATCGACCCTCGGTAGGTCATTTCCATTGGTCCTAATTTCACTTTGAGACGACCCGTATAGTCATCTCCGTCGCGAGATTCGATAATTGCGCCTTGCATACATGGCGCAATCCGCTCGATATCCATCAGCGTGGCCCATGCTTCGTTGATCGGGAGGTCGATTTTCAGGATGTACTCGAAATGCATAAGGGTCCTCAGTCGTCGCGGTTCTCGAGCGCGCGAAAAACGCGCTCGGGTGAAATGGGATACTGCGTAATGAAAACGCCCAGTGACGCGAGCGCGTCGTTTACCGCACCGACGACTGCCGCCGGGGCCGATATCATTGCCGATTCGCCCATGCCTTTGATCCCGCCTGGTACGAGATCCGATGGCGTTTCCAGATGCTCGATAACGATATCTGGAACATCACTCGCGGTTGGTAACAAATAATCCATGAATGTTGTTGTCATCAACTGCGAATTTTCGTCGTGTACGAGTTCCTCCAACAACGTAGAGCCAATCGCCTGAGCAATGCCACCGCGGATTTGGCCTTCTACAATCATCGGGTTGATCATTTGCCCGCAATCTTCCACCGCATAAAACTTCTCGACTTTTACAATGCCAGTTTCAATGTCGACCTCGACAAGCGCTGCGTGGCCGCCATTAGCTAATACGGAGTCGCCGGGGTCAAACGTTGCGGTGGCTTCTAAGGTGGGATCGAAATTCTCTGGATGGGTCGATTCGGCAAAATATATCGCGCCGGCAACGTCAGCCATAGACATCGTACGTGACGGCACACCAGTCACATGTACTTGATCGTTCTCTAGAACAATGTCCGCCGGCGATGCCTCGAGCATGTGGCCGGCAATCTGTCTGATTTTTACGCGCACCATTTCTGCAGCGCGCGCGATGGATCCTGTGCCAATCACCGCGGCGCGGCTAGCAAAGGTGCCGAGTCCATAAGTATTGGCTGTGCTACCCGATCGAACCACGACTTTCTCTAGTGGCACGCCAAGGGCGTCCGCCGCGACCTGGGCAAAGGTTGTCGAATGTCCTTGCCCGGCGGCGACGAACGACGTCGTTACGGTAACTGTCCCGGTCGGATCCATCCGCACAGTAGACGTGTCATGCGAAGTAATCGGCGTACCGATCGCGCTAAAGGCGCGCGTGCCAAAGCCCGTGATTTCATTAAACAGGCTCAGTCCTAGTCCGATGTAGCGCCCCTCGGACCGGGCTTTAGTTTGACGTTCGCGAAATGTTGCAAAATCTACCATCGATTCCAAACGATCGAGCGTTTGTGCAAACGAGCCTTCTCGAATCACCATCCCACTCGCCGTTGTATAAGGGAAATCGTCGGCGCGAATAATATTCCGCCGGCGGATCTCAAAAGGGGATAGTTGTAACTTTCTCGCCGCAAGATCGATGAGCGCCTCGCGCGCGATTTGACCGGCCGTCCAACCAACTCCGCGATACGCGCCGATCGGACATTTACTCGTGGTCAATTCGACACTTTCAAGATTCGCCTGCGGGATTTTGTAGACCCCGGTCATTGTCGTAACGCCGACCTTACCTTCAACCGAGGCTGTCCACGGTAGGCAGTTGTAAGCACCCGAGTCGGTTGAGACATAATTTTTGAGGGCGAGGAATTTGCCTTGTTCGTCGACCGCCAACTGGGTTTCGTTAACTTGGTGCTTTGCGTGCGTACCGGCTAATAGGTTTTCTTGTCGATCCTCGATCCAGGACACGGGTCGACCGAGTTTGCGAGCGACGAGACACACCACGAGTTCTTCGGGGTGGACATGCGCCTTTTGTCCAAACCCACCGCCAACCTGCGGGGTCACGACCTCAATTGTATGTTCCGGTATGGCCAAGAACATCGCCAGCATGGTACGTAGGTATCCCGGCATCTGCGTTGCGGACCATAGCTTTAGTAGGTTGTTCGTCCACTCGTGGTGGGCGACACAACCTCGCGTTTCGATCGGTGAGGCGCTAACTCGATTGTTGTAAAAAACGGCGCTTAAGACGTGTGCTGCTTTTTCGAATGTAGGTTCCAGGTTATCTGCCGATCGAACATGTCGATAAATAACATTATTCGGTACCCCGTCGTTGGCTAAGTGTTCCGCCGCCGAGGATTCCTCGATGTTATTGACACTCGGCAACTCCTCGTAATCAACATCGATTAGTTCTAAAGCATCTTCGGCAACGCGGCGACTCTCGGCTATTACCACCGCGACCGTCTCGCCGACATAGCGAACTTCATGGTCTGCCATTGCTGGTTGGGTGGTGGCAACGTAGTCGTCGACTTGGAGGCCTGCGGTAATTCCCGCAGTTAGCTCACCAACGTTTGCGCCAGTCCATACCAAATCGACGCCGCTAACCGCAGCCGCAGCGTGAGTATCAATGTGGGTAATTTTCGCGTGGGCAAAAGGCGAGCGCAAAAACGCCGCATGACGCATATCCGGTAAAATAATGTCCGCGATGTATTGCGCGCGGCCAGATAGAATAGTTGCATCCTCTTTGCGCGGCACGGATTGACCGATACTTCGCGGCTGTAGCTCTACGACTTCGCTTTTATCCATTGCTTTTCTCGTTCCGTGCGAATTCTGCTACGGCGGGATCGCATATTGCATCGACGATAGTCTCGTAGCCCGTGCATCGGCATAAATTACCCGAAATCGCATCACGGACTTCCGCGCGAGTTGGCGCTGGGTTTTCGCGCACGAGCGCGAGTGCGGTAGCCAACATCCCGGCGCTGCAGAAGCCGCATTGAAGTGCGTGGTGGCGCTTGAACGACTCTTGCAGCGGATGCAATTTGAGGCCAATCGCGAGACCTTCGACAGTTTGTATTTCTCGTCCTTCGGCTTGTACGCCGAGCATCAGGCAGGAACGCATCGGCTGGCCATCAACGAGGATGGTGCACGCGCCACATACGCCGTGTTCGCAGCCTACCTTCGTGCCGGTTAGACCCACTTCATAACGTAAAGAATCAGCAAGACTGACCCGCGCCTGTGTTGCAAAGCTAACTGCGCGTCCATTCACATTTGTGCGAACTTGGACTACTTCGTTTTCAGCAATCTTCTTCATCCGTTCGGTTCCGTCGCTGCGCGTATTAATGCACGTTTAATCAAGGTGCTGGCGACTTTCCGACGATACTCGGCGCTCGCGTGAATGTCGGCGTGAGATCTTAGGTCCGCGGTTGCGATTCGTCCCGCTTCGGCGGCCGATTCTTGCGAAATCGGTTTATTGACTAAAAACTCTTCCGCTTCAGTCGCCCGTAGCGGACGGTCGGAGACGCTACCAATGGCTATTCTTGCAGACGCACAGTTGCCGCCATTCAACACCACCCCAGCGGCCGCTATGACTAACGCGAAATCTCCCGGGCGTCGCGAAACTTCCTCAAACGCCCAACGATGCTCGGGCACGGGAAATTCTATATGGGTTAACAATTCTCCGCTTTCAATGGCGGTGGAAAAATGTCCAGTAAAAAATTCCAACGCCGGCACTCGACGCTCGCCTTGTATTCCGAGGATCACCATTATTGCCTCTAGAGCGCACACGACGACGGGTAATTCTGCCGCAGCGTCGGCGTACGCAAGACTACCTCCAATCGTCCCGCGGTTGCGCACCGCCATGTGTGCGACGTGTCCAATGGATTCATAAATAACGGGAAATTTCGATCGATATTCGGTGGTTCGCGCAAATTGGTCGAAAGTCACCATAGAGCCAACGCGTAGCATGTCACCGTCGAGCTCGATTTGTTTCAACGACGCTAGGGAATTTAGGTCGACTAAACAACTTGGGGCTGACATCCGCAGGGCTAAGATCGGCAACAGCGTCTGCCCGCCCGCGAGTGGACGCGCGTCCTCGTCCTCAGCAAGCAGTTGCACCGCTTGCTCAACGGTTTCGGGCACCGCGTAAGAAAACGCAGGAAACTTCATGTCGAACCTCCAACGATAGTTGTTTGTCGTCCCCGAACTTGCTGAATGACAATCAACTGTCGCCAGGGCTTCGATCTGAAATACTATAAACCACTCGGATTAGACATTGCACATGCTTTACTCGCCCGACGTTCGCACTACGCGGGATCGGAGGGTGCGCAACGTTCACGGGCAGTATTAGGTCGGTGCGGTTTAAGACGCACACACTGGAGGCCTACGTTGCGCCCACGGTTGCGCCTGTTCAAGCTGCGCGGCCAATCGAATCAAAGTCGATTCTTCGCCGTAGCGACCGGTAAAGTGTAGACCGACCGGCAAGTTATTCTCGGTCCAATGCAACGGCAGGGAAATTGCTGGTTGGCCTGTGGCATTGGCAATGTAGGTGTAGGGGGAAAACTTTGCCATGCGTCGGCGTAGTTCAAAGGGGTCATCTTTGTAAACTAGCGTTCCCAGCTGCACCGGCGGCTGGCTCAGGGTGGTCGTCAGCCAGATGTCGTTATCGACGTAAAATTTGCTGATTTGTCGCACGCTTCGCTGCACGTCTTGGATGGCGAGCAAGTACTCCGGCGCACTTAATTGCCTGCCGCGTTCGCTAAATGCCCACACGAACGGTTCGACGCTTTCTTCATCGAGATTCTTTCCAAGTCGGCGCGCCCAATCGTCGAGTACCCACGCAACGCCGCTCGCTAAAACTGTTGTATAGCGAGTCCAAAAATCTAAGGCATCGTAGCTTGGACTGGCCAGAGTAACGTCGTGACCGAGATCGCTGCATAACTTTGCGCTTTGTAAAATGGCCTTTTCGCATTCGGGATCGAGCGGGTCGCCGAGCGGGGTTGTAATGGAGTAGCCAATGCGCAACCGTTTTGGCGCTTGCTTAGTGTCTTCTAAAAACAAACCATTTTGGCTCGGGGCAGTGTAGGGTTCGCCGATGCTGGGACCGGAAATGACGTCTAGCAGTGCTGCGCAATCGCGTACACTGCGGGTCAACGCATGTTCGACAAAATAACCCGAGATAATATCGCCATAATGTGGCGCCATTGTGGTTCGACCACGCGTGGGTTTGAGCCCGACTAAGCCGCAACATGACGCTGGAATTCGAATCGAGCCACCGACATCGTTGCCGTGCGCCATTGGCACGATGCGGGCTGCTACCGCAGCCGCAGCCCCGCCACTCGAACCGCCCGGGGTGCGGGTTGGATCCCAAGGGTTATGCGTCGCGCCGAAACGGCGCGGCTCGGTGGTCACTCCAATCGCGAATTCTGGTAAATTAGTTTTGCCGATCGTAATCAATCCCGCGCGCGTAAACCGCTGGTAAGTTTCACTATCCTCGCTCGGAACGTAACCGGCGAGGAAATCGCTACCTTCGAAAAACGGCACCCCGGCAACTTCAGCAACGAAGTCTTTCATTAAAAAAGGAACTCCTGCGAACTGACCATCCCCAAGCTTGTGTTTTGCCGCAGCGCGTGCGTGATCGAACATCTTTGTAATTACGGCATTTAGCGTTCCATTCACCGCTTCACATCGAGAGATGGCGTCGTCGACGAGTTCGAGTGGCGAAACTTGTTTGCTGCGCACCAGTTCTGCCAATCCGAGCGCGTCGATGTCGCCGTAATCTAAATTAGAATTCGTCATTGTTCCCTTCTGCACCGATCAATCGGATGTTCTACACAACGCTAACATAAATTACTGGCGTGACGGCCGTTCGATAACGCGCTGGCGGCAATAGGCGACTTCGGGCTAAGCTTTACGCCCCATCGACTGCATAGAGGATTGACATGAGCGTTAAGTTATTCGCGATGACTTGTGGCTGGTT
>CAWLAW010000221.1:0-5823 GCA_963854885.1 Gammaproteobacteria bacterium
GCGCGGCAATAACGCCGCCGGCGGCTGCCGCATTCGTGTTAACGAAAACCTTCGCAACGGCATTAGCTTCTCCGATGTCCGATACTTTAAGCTCCGAGCCACCATTAAAGCCGAACCAACCCAACCACAAAATAAACGTGCCGAGCGTAGCTAACGGCAGATTGGCACCCGGAATCGCGTTAATGGTCCCGTTCTTACCGTATTTACCTTTGCGCGCACCAAGCAGCAGAACCCCAGCAAGCGCTGCGGTCGCACCTGTTAAATGCACGACTCCAGAACCTGCGAAATCGATAAATCCATTCACATCGAGAAATCCACCGCCCCATTTCCAGTAGCCTTGCAATGGATATATAAATCCCGTCATGACAACGGCGAAACTTAAGAAGGCCCAAAGCTTCATCCTTTCTGCCACTGCGCCCGAAACAATCGACATCGCAGTGGCAACGAACACAACTTGAAAAAAGAAATCCGACATGGTCGAGTAATACGTCTCGCCGCCGCTCGCCAATACTGCTTCGGCCGTATTATCAGCGCCTAACATGAACGATATTCCCGGCCAAAAGCTATTAACCGCTTCGGCCGGATACATGATGTTATAGCCACACAACATGTACATAATGCAGGCGATTGCATATAAAGAAATATTCTTAGTTAGGATTTCGGCGGTGTTTTTGGCGCGCACTAAACCCGCTTCTAGCATCGCGAATCCCGCTGCCATCCACATCACAAACGCGCCCATGACCAAGAAATAAAATGTATCGAGGGCATATTTCAGCTCAACAATGGATGCGTCCATACGGCACCCTCCTTTTAATTAATATTCGTTGAAAGTTTCGATCACTGTTTTTTTATTTACAGTGCATCCGGTCCCGATTCGCCCGTGCGTATTCGGATGACATCACTAAGTTCTTGTACAAATATTTTCCCGTCACCGATTTTTCCGGTACTGGTCGCGTTGGCAATTGCCTCAATGATTTCGTCAGCTTGATCGTCCTCGATAGCGATTTCCAATTTAGATTTGGGCAAGAAATCGACGACATATTCGGCACCGCGATAGAGTTCTGTATGCCCTTTTTGGCGCCCGAACCCCTTCACTTCCGTGACCGTGAGTCCTTGCACGCCAACCGCCGATAACGCTTCTCTTGCGTCGTCGAGTTTGAATGGCTTAATGATTGCCGTTACGAGTTTCATTTCATTGCATCCCCTTATGATGAGCGCGACCGCGAGAGTCGAACTAAACAGATTGAACTAACAACTCTGCATGCACGCGCTGTGCCAGTTCCGGATAGGCCTTCTTAAACAAACGCTTAGGGAGTACTCGAACGACTGAGCCTTCAAGTAAGCGTGCACTCGATTGTCAAAAGTGCGCTTAAATGAACCGCTTCGCAGCGCTCGTGCCCAAAAATTGTGCGGTGGGCAATGCGTAAACCTTACGCCACAAGAGTTATGAAAATTGCCGGGTGGGTTCAATCTCACGAGATACCGCCGCGCCTCTGGTCGATGTCGCTGAACCTCGCGCCGAGGGTATACTGCACCTCGATGACGATGATTTGCGCCGCAATACCGAGTCGCAATCTGACCGAGGCTTTAATAGTGATCGACCTAAAGAAAATCGAAGAAATCGTAGAGAATATTGCTCGAGGGCTACCGCAGGGAACGGAACAGGTTCGTAACGAAATTCGGGACAATATTCGAGTTGCGCTCGAATCTGCTCTTGCACGGATGAATCTCGTAACCCGTGAGGAGTTCGACGCGCAGACGCTCGTCTTGCGTAGAACGCGTGAGAAGTTGGACGAACTCGAGCGCGTCATTATCGCGATGGAAGAACGAGTGGATTAGTTCTACACCCTCGTCCTTATGTAGAGCGACCACGCCTCGACAACTCACGGAGCAACACAGAAAACAACTTTCCAGGTTACAATACAGATCGATCAAGGATTGATCCGGACTAGTAATTAAAGTTGGTCCGACATAATTCAGTTGCAAGGAGCGCAACGCATGGTAGTAGCAGTTGTCTACTCACGGGCAGTCATCGGAATTGACGCCCCTTTAGTCAGTGTCGAAACCCACCTCTCCCCGGGTCTTCCGGCGTTCAACTTGGTTGGACTGCCTGAAACTGCCGTTCGCGAAAGTAAAGAACGGGTCCGCTCAGCGATAATTAATTCTGGTTACGAATTCCCCACCCGAAGAATTACCGTAAATCTAGCGCCTGCGGACTTGCCCAAGCACGGAACCCGATTTGATCTCGCTATCGCCTTGGGAATTCTGGCTGCATCTAATCAGATCCCGCTAACCCAACTTCAGCACACTGAATGCATTGCGGAGTTGGCGCTTAGTGGCTCGCTGCGGCCGGTGCGCGGGATTTTACCGGCGGCGTTAGCGGCGCGCAACAGCGCCCGCTCGATTCTCACTGCGTGTGGCGACGAATGCGAAGCCGCGCTTGTGCGCGACTTGGACGTGTATGCCGGAGCAGACTTGGATAGTGTTTGTCGCCACTTAAATGAAAGCGCTCGGTTAGATAAGGTGCTCGCAACTACTGAGGAACCTCCGCAACGAGCTGAGATCCCAGACCTCGCGGATATTCACGGCCAATACCAGGGCAAGCGCGCAATGGAGATCGCCGCTAGCGGAGGCCATAATCTACTGATGATTGGTCCCCCGGGGACGGGCAAAACGATGCTCGCAACTCGCCTACCGGGGCTCTTACCACCGCTCACAGAAGACGAGGCATTCGAATCTGCAGCAGTGTTGTCAATCAGCGACCTAGGATTTGACATAAAACAATGGCGTACCAGGCCATTCCGAAGTCCCAATCACACCTGTTCTGGGGTGGCATTAATCGGCGGCGGTAGCATCCCTCGTCCTGGAGAAGTGTCGCTCGCACATCGCGGTGTCCTATTTCTAGACGAACTACCAGAATATGAACGCCGCACGCTTGAGGTATTGAGAGAGCCCCTAGAAACGGGCAGAGTCACCATCTCCCGAGCCGCGCGCACTGCAAGTTTCCCGGCAGCATTTCAACTAATCGCTGCGATGAACCCCTGCCCTTGCGGCTATCATGGCGACACTTCAGGACGCTGTACTTGCAGTATCGAACGCATCGAGCGCTATCGAGAACGCATTTCCGGACCACTCCTCGATCGCATCGATATGCATATCGAGATGGCCAGACAGTCAATTTGGTTGGAGTCGCACCCGGAAACCGTCATCGAGGCGAGTGCAGCTGTGCGCAAGCGGGTCGACCGAGCGCGACGGTCTCAACTTCAACGGCAAGCGAAACTGAATCATTTCTTGTCGGGCGAAGAGTTGAGGCGCCACGCCGGATTGGACACAGATTGTCTAACGTTTATGAGTCAAGCGTTCGATCGATACTATTTAAGCGCGCGTGCTTATCATCGAATTATAAAACTCGCCCGTACCATCGCCGATCTTGCTGGGCGCGCAAACGTTGAGCTCGAACACTTACATGAGGCCCTCAATTTACGTTGCTTAGATCGCGTGGCTAATCGAGTCGCCTAATCCTTGATCTTTGCCCAATCACGCAGATTCGCTTAAAGTAAAAAGATGAATAATGACCCTTACCAAATCGATATATCCGTTGAAACTGTATACATCGAAAAACAATCCGCCCCAGAAAATAACCGTTACGTATTCGCTTACACGGTGACGATTTGTAACAGTGGAACCGTCGCTGCCCAGTTAGTCTCACGACATTGGGTAATCACAGACGCAACAGAGCATGTGCAAGAAGTTCGCGGTGAAGGCGTCGTTGGTGAACAACCGTTGCTCGGACCGGGTGAATCATTTAGTTATACAAGCGCATCGATGATTGAAACGCCCGTCGGAACGATGCACGGTAGCTACCGGATGGTCAGCGATGATGGGACGCAATTCGACGCCCCAATTTCTGCATTTCGCCTATCCATCCCGAACGTTTTAAATTAATCGTTCTAAACTAGACAATGGCGACCTACGCGATTGGTGACATTCAAGGGTGCTACGACGAATTAATTCGTCTCCTCGATCGAATCAAGTTCGATCAAAGAAATGATACGTTGTGGCTAGTCGGCGATCTCGTTAATCGCGGTCCGAATTCGCTCGCCGTGTTGGAGTTCGTCCGAGATCTGGGGGATGCTGCCGTCGTTGTGCTTGGCAATCATGATCTGCATTTACTCGCGTGTGCGACGATCGATGAATATTCACCGGGCAGTAACGACACGTTTCAAGACGTTCTCGATGCGCCCAATTGCACAGAACTATTAACTTGGTTGCGACAGCAACCGCTCGTCCATCGAGATCCGAATCTCGGCTTTACGATGGTGCATGCGGGGATTCCCCCGCAATGGACTACGCTCGAAGCAATCAGTTATGCGGCTGAGGTTGAGGCTATTTTGCGTGGTAAAAATTTCAAGAAATTTATGGCGCATATGTATGGCAATTCGCCGGACCGATGGACAGAGGAGTTATCTGGTTGGAAACGGATCCGCCTGATTACGAACTTACTTACACGGCTACGCTACATGGCAGTCGATGAACGAATGGATTTCAAAAATAAAGGCCCGGTAGGCACGCAGCCACGCGGTTTAGTCCCATGGTATGAGCGCTACACCTTCGCGGACTCAAGCGAATCGATTGTATTCGGACACTGGTCTGCGTTACATCTCAATCAGCGAGCGATGCATGAGATGCGCATTTACCCCTTAGACACTGGCGCGGTTTGGGGCGGAACATTGACGGCAATGCGTCTTGACGACCGGAAATTTACTAGCGTGCAATCCAAAATTTCATTACCGATGTCCGATTAACTAGCGAATGATTGGGCACTGTCGGTGCGCCAGGGCAGCGCTAATCGCGAATCAAGCGATCTAGCGTGACAAAACTATAATCGAATTCATTTTCTTCGTCGGCAAGATGGAGCTCACGCGATACTTCCTGCCAGGATTCCGGATCAATATCAGGAAAAAACGTATCCCCTTCTGGAGCGGCATGCACTTCCGTCAAATAGATTCGATGCGCGACGCTAAGTGCGTCTGCGTACAATGTCGCGCCGCCAATCACCATCGTTTCTGCTACATCGCCAACCAAGCGCAGCGCTGCTTGCAGCGACGCATGAATCTCACATCCGTTAGCGGAGTAATTCTGCTGACGACTCACGACGATATTCATTCGTCCAGGTAAAGCGCGACCGATCGATTCGTGCGTTTTGCGGCCCATGATGATTGGATGACCCATCGTGACTTTCTTGAAATACTGAAGGTCCGCCGATAATCGCCAAGGTAAATCTCCGGCGCGCCCGATTACCCGATTTGTCGCCATCGCAACGACAATATTAATTCGCACGGTTACGGGTACGCAAAGTCACAGCGGGAGTTACGTCACACGGCGATCGGCGCCGCGATACTCGGTAGCGGGTTGTATTCTCGTAAGTCGAAATCGGCATAGTCAAAATCGAATATTGAGTTGACATCGGAGTTAAGCGTAAGCGTTGGTGGACTCCCAACCTTACGCTGTAATTGCTCATCAGCCTGATCAAGATGATTCATATACAAATGCGCATCTCCGAGCGTATGCACAAACTCACCCGGCTCAAGGCCACAAACTTTGGCGACCATTAAATTTAATAGCGCATAGGAGGCAATATTGAAAGGAACACCAAGGAAAACGTCGGCGCTTCGTTGATACAACTGACACGACAGCCGGCCGCTGGCAACGTAGAACTGAAACATCGTATGGCACGGGGCAAGCGCCATGTCGTCGATTTCTGCAACGTTCCACGCACTAACGATATGGCGGCGAGAATCGGGATCGGTTTTTATTGAGCTG
>CAWLAW010000222.1:0-5799 GCA_963854885.1 Gammaproteobacteria bacterium
ATGGTGCGATGCAAACGTCAACCAAGGCGATATATTGCGCGATTCAAAGTAATCGAACGGTGTATTAGTCGTCTCGATTCGTTAACTTAAACGTCAATGCCTGGCGTACTGTTGGCCATTCCGCTGCAATTATCGAGAACACGACGGTGTCGCGAAATACGCCGTCGGGTGACTTTTGATGATGTCTGAGAACACCGTCTTGCTTCGCTCCGAGTCGAGCAATGGCTCGGCGCGACGCATGATTATGCCAATGAGTGCGAAATTCGATGGCTATCGCGCCCAAGCTTTCAAAGGCGTGTTGCAACAGGAGTAACTTCGACTCCGTGTTTACCGTCGAACGCTGGACGCGTTTCGCGTACCAGGTATAACCGATTTCTGCGCGCTGATTCTCTGCGTCGACAGCAAAAATTCGCGTGCATCCGACAACATCGCCAGTCGCTGCTTCAATGACAACAAATGGGATTGCACCGTCTGCTTCGCGCATCGATAACGCTTTGGCGACATAGGTGTCCATATCAGCCGGTGCGGGTATCTTCGTATACCAAAGTTCCCACAGCTTTCCATCGCTCGCGGCATCGATCAAACCGGCAGCATGCTGCATCCCCAACGGTTCCAAGATAACTTTGGAACCGCGCAAAGAGACCGGTTTAATCCACCTCGACATCTTGTTTGCACGCTCCACCGGATTAGTTGTCAGCGGTTAATTTTCCGAGTGCTTCTTGTAATGCAGGGTGCGCTGGATTGATTTCCAAACCATGCTCTAACAAATCGATTGCGTGCTGCTTGCGGCCATATTTCAGATATATATTCGCCGCCGTAAGAATTTCTTCCGGCTCGGTGAAATCCGTCTGTACGCGGCGCCGAGAGAAGTA
Source organism: Gammaproteobacteria bacterium (assembly GCA_963854885.1). Classification (GTDB taxonomy): domain Bacteria; phylum Pseudomonadota; class Gammaproteobacteria; genus UBA11873. Next base: position 873 of record CAWLAW010000222.1, read on the forward strand.
ATTACTTGCCGCATAGGTGCCGACTAAAACGACTGCGACGAGTATTCCGGCGGCGATCATCTCGATAGGATTTGTCAATTTGGTTCTTCTCCGGCCAGCCGACAGGCAACAACTAGGACCGACATGTTACCAACCCCGCACAATTCGCGTAACCTCGTAGATATTCGAATGACTAATTTTTACTGAATTATTATTTTTAGGATCGCGGATGATTCAAATTAATGGTGTGGCGCACACGAATATTACCGTGAGTAATTGGGAGTCGTGTCGTGATTTCTACAAGCAGCTATTGCCGTTCCTGGGAATGAAAAAAGTATTCGAAGGGGAAGACTTTATCTACCACGTCGGCGGCAGAACAGCGTTTGGCGTCGGTCGCTGCGATCCACAATACGAGGGCCAGCGTTTTGTGCAAAACAATATTGGTCTCCACCACCAGTGCTTTCGCGCGCGTAGCAATGCGGATGTGGACGACGTGCATAAATTACTCATTGAAATAGGCGCTAAGATCGTCCACGCACCGGAGGATGGTGGTTGGGCACCCGGGTATTACTCCGTGCTGTTCGAAGATCCGGCCGGCACGCGTTTGGAAGTTAACCATGTGCCTGGCCATGGCGTGCTCGCCGAAGGGTCCGGGTTTAACCCTTCCGGTGATTATGAATAGTCGTTCGCGCCTACCTGTCCAATCCCGTCACTGGCGCAAAGGTATCTACGATGACAATGCCAAATAGAGACACGCTAGGGAGCGCCCGATACGTTAGCCTGGCCACATTTCGACGCAATGGTGCAGAAGTTGCCACCCCGGTTTGGATTGCCGCGAGCGACGATCGTCTTTACGTCTTTAGCGAGTCGCGGGCCGGGAAGGTGAAACGCCTGCGTAGCAACCCCCAACTACGCTTAGCCCACTGTGATATGCGCGGTCACGTTCTCAGTGATTGGACTGATGCGGTGGGAGCAGTCATCGACGACACTCCGACGATAGAAAATGCGTATCGGGCATTGCGCAAGAAATATGGCTGGCAAATGTGGGTAGCTGATTTCTTTTCGAAATTAAGCGGACGCTACGCACAGCGCTCAATGCTCGAAATAAGTGTAGGTGGTCAAATTTCCAAATGACATTGCGGATATTCGGAGGTCAAGCACGTAACGACAATCGCTTTCGGCTATCATATCGCGTGCGATAAATTCGCTGCCTTTATAATCCCAGAGATTTTTCGACCCCAATGAGCCATTCCCAAGAAGAACGTTCTGGCGCGGACCGTGTGCGTCCTATTGACATTGAATCACTGTATAACAACTCGTTTAAAACCATGATGAATGACGTGGTTGACGCCGGTAGTTGCTGCGAATGCGGAAGTTGTGTGCTGGTATGCCCGCATAACGTTATTAAATATGTCGACAACAAACCGAAACAGACGGCCAAGGAAAGCGCAGCGTTCGATTTCTGTGGGATTAGCGAAGGGGTTGGTTGCGACGTTTGCGCAACGGTCTGTCCGCGACTCTGGCCGCGCGAAAATCATTTGCAGGACGCTGTGTTTGCTAACGAGCGTCCGTACGAAGACATTTTCGGTGTTTATCGACACATTTTCGTGGCCCGCACAAAACGCCCGGAAATAATTGAGCGCGCACAAGACGGCGGCGTCGTCACAGCACTACTGTCTTGGGCTCGTGAAACCGGCGTGATCGACGGTGCAGTGGTGTCAGCTGTGGGCGAAGACGACAACCCCTGCTTCCCAACCCCAAAAGTCGTCACTACTGAAGAGGAAATACAAGCAAGTGCAAGCAGCTGGTACACCTACTGCGAGAACAATATGGCGCTCAAAGAAGTAAAAGACCGGAACTTGAAAAATGTTGCATTCGTCGGAGTGCCCTGCCAAATAACACCGCTGAGAAAAATGCAATTCATGGATCCGGGATTCTTGGTTACCGACAAGAAACGGCCAAAACCTCTTGCAAGACAACGTGATTTCTTGCGTGGATTTTCCGATCGGGTTGGATTCAGCATCGGCTTGTTCTGCACCGAAGTTTTTACCCCCAAGTTAATGACCGACCGAATTGAAAAACAAATGGGCATTCCGCTTACTGACGTAACGAAATTCAATGTGAAGGGCGAAGTCCTAATTTACAAACGCGATAAGAGCGTCGAAACTATTCCCTTAGCTGAAGCGATGCGGGATTATCAACGACCCGAATGCCAACATTGCGGTGACTTCTCAGCGGAAATGGCTGACATCGCATGCGGCGGGGTAGGCACAGATGCGGCGACGATTGTTGTAATTCGTACGACGAAGGGCGCCGAAATTTGGCGTGAGTTCGAGAGTAGCGGTACTGTTGAGGTGATGCCAATCAACGAAAACAAGCGCGCCTGGAACATCTTGCAGCGTTTAGCGCGGCGGCAGCGCGATCGAATTCCACAAGGCGCGCCAACGAGCGGAACAAAGGTCGGTTTGCCACAATATTCGGCAACAGAATCAGCACATATCAGCGCGGCCGCGCTATCGTCGCACGACGACAATCAAAATGCGCTGGCCGAGGCCAGCGTGATTGCTTATGCAGGCGATAAACGACCGACTGAAGTTGTCGGCTACATGGCTGGAAGCCCAATTCCGGGCGATCCCGGCGCAGCGGAAGCAGGCGAAAAGCGACGCTTACCCCCGCCTCCGGGGCCGAGCGAAGGTGGCGCACCTCCCGGATGGACAGAATCTTAAGCTAGGTCAACAATTTGCCGATAAACCTGGCGGATAAGTGTAATAATTGAAATCGCTGTCGTTCAGGTTGGGTTTATGGAAAATCATTAAGATCCTCTAATTGGGCAGCAACGAGCTGCGAATTCGACAGTTAATAGATGGAGTATTCTGAAATGAGTAAGGCGAGCGATCGAAGACGGTTTTTATTTCAAGTTGGGGCGAGCGGCGTTGCCGTGCTAGGCATGCAATCCTTGGTAGTGGGTGCTGCAGATGCGGCAGATATGCCACCGCTCGACCCGAGCGGTCCTCAAGCGAGCGCGTTAGGTTATGTCGCTGACGGGACTACCACGGACACGGCGAAATTCCCTCGTTACCGTGCCGAACAAGAGTGCGTCAATTGCCAACTTTACCAAGGCGATGCAACGGCTGCGGCCGGTGGCTGTCTTTTGTTTGCCGGAAAATCCGTCGCTGCGAAGGGCTGGTGTAATGCCTGGGCGCAAAAGGCGAGCTAAATCGACTAAGGACAATGTTGATGCGTCGTGACGGTGCCGACCTTGACGACGCGACGCCACTGACAATTTCAAATTGTCGAAAAAGTGGGTAATTACAAGGGATCTCTCATGAATCGATGCGTACTTTTTGTCAGCCTCGTTTTAGTTGCCGTAGGTTGCAGCAAAGAGCAAGGTGGTGTTACCGGCAGTGAGCCAAAAGAGATACTCAACGATGTGCAACAGCAGCTAGACCAAGCGGCCGCGACAGCCGAGCAACGTCTCGAAGAAGGCCTCAAGAAGATCGACAACTAAGTAACGATAACGCCACCGATAGAAAACTACGGCGAGGTTCTACGCCGGTCCTCTGGATTCCGTATCGAATTTCTGGAATTGAACTCCAATAGCCTGGATATCGGTAATCAGATCGGGTGGTAAATCGGAGCGAACTTCTGAGCTGCTGCTCGCGTAAATAGAGTCGCTGACCCCACCGAAACGTGTCTCAATTTGCGCGGCTAGCTCATCATGACGACCGATTGCGGCAAACAATTCGAGTAAATCGTCAGAAATTTCTCCGCTTAGTTGATCCCATTGCCCGGCTTTCGTCATGTGGTTTAATTTACGTCCAAGATCGCCCTCGTCGTGCGCCTCGAACACTGGCCAGTACGCGGGGGTCGAACCATAAAACGCGATCCGATACCGCACCCATTCTTTGGCTTTTTCTACCGCTTCGTCGTCGGCGCCGGTGGCAATAAACCCGCCGCCGCCAATCTCAAACGTTTTACGTGAGCGCCCGGCTTTCTGCAGGCCCATCTCGATGCGCGGAACGACGACGTCATCTAGGTATTTACGTGTTGAAAACGGATGCAAGCGAACGCCGTCCGCGACTTCACCGCTTAGTTTTAGCATTGCCGGTCCGACAGCTGCCAACGTCACCGCGGGTAAGTCGAGATCAGATTCTTCCGGAACGAAATTTGGGATCATTAAGGTGAATTGATAATGTTTGCCCTCGAATTTCAAGCGTTCTCCATACTTCCAACTTCGCCATATGGCCCTCAGTGCTTGTACGTACTCGCGCATTCGCGGCGCCGGCGCGCTCCACGGCACGCTAAAGCGCTTCTCATTGTGGGCGCGAATTTGGGTGCCGAGACCGAGTACAAAGCGCCCGCCGGAGGCGACGTTCAAATCCCAGGTAATATTGGCAGCGGACATCGGTGAGCGCAAAAACGAGATCGCGATGCCGGTCGAGAGTTCCACTCGCTCAGTCGTGGTTGCCGCGACCGCAAGCGGTAAGAACGGATCGTGGCGATTTTCGAGCGTCATAATGCCGTCGTAACCGGCCTCTTCGATTAGGTTCACGGCGCTCGGTACGTCGCGTAAGTTGTGTTGTGGGATTGTTGTTATGACGCGCATTCTGACTCCGAGGTTCAGTTAATCGGTCATGCTTATTGTGACGATTAACCATCTGTGTCGCAATTGTAGGCTTTCTTCGTGCGAGAAAATCACCCGGTTCCGCCGCTCGCCGGGTTAATTTTCAGCGGGCGGCTGAACTGTCGCGGCGTTCTCGATATCACGCTGAGCATCTTCGACGCGCGCGTCCTTGCCAAACCATCGATGTTTTATGTTCCCGATTATGCCGGAGATGGGACGCGTAAAGCCGCCTTTCACCGTCGCGTCGCTAGCGCGTTGTATGATCTCGGAAAAATTCGATTCAGTATTTGATCCGGTTCCAGTTATTCTAACTTCCGGTCCATA
>CAWLAW010000223.1:0-5791 GCA_963854885.1 Gammaproteobacteria bacterium
CCATTTTTTCAATGGCACGGATGACCAGTTTTGGATTCATTGCGTAGGCGACATTCTGCATGGAATAGCTAAATATAGGTAAAACTCCGACGTTGTGTAGTAGGCCCGCCATCGCGGCAACCTCGGAATCAAAGTTGTTCGTAACCTCTGCGATCGCTTCTGCAAGAGCGGAAACCTGACGCGCCTCTAATACTTGCTCTTCTAACAATTTTACGAGCTCTGGTATCGTATTCTTATACACGTCGCGGAAAGCAAAACACGCTGCAATCTCACGCGTGGAATACGTCCCTAATCGCCCGACTATCCCTCGAAAATCTTTAACTTCGTCTTCCAAGTTAAACAGCGAACTGTTCGCCATCTTCAGAAGTTTCGCCGTTATTGCGGGATCCATAGAAATTGCGGATACGAGTTCATTCTCGCCGACTTTTTCCCCAGCGACGAGCCGATGCACTCGGGCAGCACTGCGCGACAAACTCGGTAGCCGCACGCGGTTCATTTGAAGTTCTTCTTTGAAGTCATTAAAGAACTCGCGCGTTTGGGTAATATCGAGAGCTATGTCGTCCTCTACTGCGGTAACTTTTTCCGGTGCTTCGGCGCGAACGCGGCGTACGACTTCTTGCGGTACGCTAAAAACCGTCGCGACGCCTTCTGCAACGATTCGATATGCACTCGGTCGTAGCTGGGGAAGCGGCCGAGCCGCTTCGGATGTTCCGCTTTCGATTATGTTCGTCGCGCCGTAGATGTCTTCGCTCGCCAAATTACCATCGAACAGAAAATAGGCATTTGAATCTTCCGAATTGGCCTCAAGGAGAACTTCTCCATGGCCGATCTCAATTTCGCTCGCAAAATTCGCGGCGATAATGACATATTCCGGCGGTAATTCTGCGAACGGCAAAAATGGTTTCAGGCTACCAGGTTTAATCATTGTTTCTAACTGTGTCCACAACATGAAATCCGATTGAGGTGAAAGCGAATAAATCTCCCACGCCGTGAAAGTGTAGCGGCAGATTCGCATTGCGGATGCGATTTAAATCACATAAAAACAGCGACGTAGTGCGCGAATCGCAATCAAATTTCAAGAAATGAGGACTGCATCTCACTTGCTAATCTATTTAGCAGGGGTGCGTTATAATTAGACGGAATTTGGTATCGAGGATCCATCAAGGTGCTTCAAAGCGAACAAATTTCTCTCGGCAATCGGCTGTTTGATTACATTGAAAGTAACTCTACGGCCCGTGGCACCGAAATTTATCGACAGCCCGTCCTGGAGTACATTTGCCCAGCCCATGCCGCTGAAGAAAAACAACTCTTTTTTCGAGATGGTCTGTTATGTGTCGGATTGAGCGCAAGATTGCCAAAAGAAAATACGTATTTTACAGACTCGCTTTCAGGTGTCCCCTTGCTGCTCACCAGAGACGCCCTTGGCGAAGTCCATGCGTTTTTGAATGTCTGTCGGCACCGCGGCTCACAAGTTGCGTCGGATTGCGGTAACGCGCGTTCATTCGTATGCCCGTATCATGCGTGGACATACGGCCTGCAAGGGGATCTGCTTGCCCGCCCAGAAGAACAATCGTTCGCGGGTATGGAACGTAATAAGTATGGGCTGACAAGCCTACCCGCGTTCGAGCAAGACGGCTTACTATGGGTATGCCCAACGCCAGGTGGGAAGGAAAAACCAGAGGATAAACTTGCCGGCCTCACGAATGAAATCGCCGCTTATAATCTCGCGTCTTTCCACCATTTCGACAGTTGCATCATCCGACGCAATATGAATTGGAAGTTGATTGTTGACACATTTCTGGAATCCTATCATTTCTGCGTCCTGCATAAGGACACAATTTGCTCGATTTTTTACGACAATCTCTCTACGTTCGATGCATGGGGAAATAACTTTCGCCTGGTTAGCGCACGTCGAACCATTAATGAATTAAAAAACAAGGATTCTTCCGACTGGAAACTCTTACCTCATATTGTCGGTATTTACGTTTTGTTTCCGAACACCGTTTTAGTATGGCAACTTGATCATGTCGAACTTTGGCATGCTTATCCGGACGGTGACGATCCGAATCGTTCCGTTCTACGTGTCGATCTGTACACTCCAAAGGAATCGACAACCGAAAAAGAAAAACTTTATTGGAAAAAGAACTTGGATCTAGTCGTAAAAGTCGTTCAAGAAGAAGACTTTCCTGTGGGCGAAACCATTCAGACAGGATTTAGCTCTGCTGCACAAACACACGTCACTTTCGGCACCAACGAACCTGCTCTGACTTATTTTCACCGCGCGATTACGAATGCCACAAGCAACGGTAAGTAAATTGTCATTTTAGAGCGATCAAATTTTCGCCAATTAGGCCCAAGAGATTCACTAATCAGCTAGTTCTCGGCGCTTTCGTTTGACGGCAAAATTAATAGGTCTCGATTATTACCGTGGTTGTGGATCGCCGCTATCGAATCTCCAATGCGGCTGCCAGCGTATCTCCAATTTCTTTGTTTACAACTAAATCCGCAGAGACGTCCTGATCCGTTGCTTCACGATTAATAATTACCAGCGCTGCGCCGTTTCGCTTAGCAATTTGGGGAAACCCGGCTGCCGGGTACACGACCAACGAAGAACCGAGTACGATAAACAAATCACACTCCATCGAGGCCTCCTGCGCGCGACGCATCTCGTCAACCGGCATCGATTGTCCGAACGATATCGTCGCGGTTTTTACTATACCTCCACATTCTCGGCATACGGGCAACACTCCGTTCTCCTCGAATGGTTGGAGAATCTCCGCTAACTCGTGGCGAAGTTTACATTCGAGGCACGTGGCGTAGGTTCCGTTGCCGTGCAGCTCTACAATATTCTCGTCCCCCACTCCTGACATCTGATGTAAACCGTCTATATTCTGCGTTATAACGGTTTCGCATTTTCCACTATCAACCAAAGCCGCAACCGCTCGATGCCCCTGATTCGGCACGGCATTTTGCATGTCTTTGTCGATAACAATTTTCCGGCGCCATGCCTCTTTTCGCGTCTCTTTTGACGTGATGAAATCCTGGAATTGGATCGGGGACATTTTCGACCAAATACCGTTGGGGCTACGAAAGTCCGGTATCCCGGACTCGGTACTAATTCCTGCACCAGTAAATATCGTGATCCGTTCGGATTGGCGAATTAAAATTCTTAGCGTATCGATAATCTCGTCCATTTAACGATTATAATTCCCCACGACGATCAGTTTGCAACTATCGAAGTTAATAACCTACTTGAGCACTATTTGTCCGGCGAGTAGATACCGCTGACGCAAGAACCGTAATAACCTGGAGAAGAAGAATGCCGCGATTAAGCAAACTTAGCCGAAGTATCGAGGGTAAAGTGGCGATCGTAACCGGAGCAGCCAGCGGTATGGGCCGAGCGACTGCCCATTTATTCGCTGATGAGGGCGCGCACGTCGCCGTCACGGATATCGATTCGGACAAGATACAAATCGTAGTCGACGAAATTATCGCCTCAGGTGGTAGCGCCCACGGCTGGCGGCTCGACGTCACCAGCCCCAGCGATCGCCAATCGACGGTATCGCAAGTAGTGTCGCGCTGGGGTGGTATCGATATATTGGTCAACAATGCAGGCATCGCTATTGAGACCCCGGTCGACGCCGACGATTTCGAGTCGATATGGGATAGAACACTCGCGGTATTACTGACGGCACAGGTGCAACTAATTCGCAGTTGCCTCCCAGAACTAGAAAAGTCCGAAGGTGGGCGAATAATTAACATTGCGTCGACTGAAGGTCTTGGCGCTACGAAAGGTATAAGCCCCTACACTGCTGCAAAAACTGGGGTGATCGGGTTAACTCGATCGCTTGCAGTTGAGCTCGGTACAAAACAAATTACCGTAAACTGTATTTGCCCAGGGCCTATCTCAACAGGTATGACAGCTGAGATTCCCACTGAAATCAAAGCTGAATTCGCGCGTCGACGTGTGGCTATAAAGCGCTACGGAGATCCCGAAGAGGTCGCACACGGAACGCTAAACTTCGCACTTCCGGCCGCTTCCTATATGACCGGCGCGGTCTTACCTGTTGATGGCGGTTTAACAATAAAAAATGCTTAATGCCCGCATATCCACAATTGCGAATCAGCGACCCGGTTCATGCAGCCCGATAAATTAGCCGAATCAGACGCCACAGCGAACGAAGTCCGCCCGAAACGTTCGCGTAGCTTACAATCGATCAGGGGTCTAGCGCCTTATGTGAGACCGTATAGGGGGACAATTGCGCTAGCCTTGACCACCCTGATAGTTGCAGCGGCCGCTACGCTCGGAATGCCCGTTGCCATTCGTTACCTAATCGATGCAGGATTTTCTACTGAACATGCTGAGTCGATTGATCAATACTTTTATGTCCTGTTTGGGTTAGCAATTACGCTCGCACTCTTTTCTGCAACTCGATTCTATTTAGTCTCGTGGCTCGGCGAGCGAATCGTCGCTGATTTGCGCTCGTCGGTCTTCCGCCACGTATTAAAGATGACACCAACATTTTTTGAAGTTACCCGCACGGGCGAAGTTCTCTCGAGGTTGACCGCGGATACTACGCTAATCCAAACGGTTGTCGGCAGTAGTTTATCGGTAGCGTTGCGCAGCTCTGTGACGCTAACTGGCGGTTTGATCATGCTAACTATTACGAGCCCGAAACTTACTGGGATGATAGTTTTGCTAGTGCCAGTAATTGTATTTCCCATCGTTTTTGTTGGTCGGCGCGTTCGCCGTCTTTCTCGCGATACCCAAGATCGAATCGCAGACACGAGTGCACTGGCATCAGAGGTGCTCAACGCGATGCAGGTTGTTCAAGCATTTACGCTCGAGAACTTACATGCGCAGCGCTACGAGGATTCCGTGGAGCACTCTTTTACAACCGCGCTGAGACGAACCAAGACTCGCGCATTGATGACCGTATACGCGATTCTCATAATTTTCTGCGGCATCGTTACCGTGCTATGGATCGGCGCACAAAATGTCGTCACCGGCCACATCAGCGGCGGAGAGCTAGGGCAATTCCTGTTTTACGCGATAATCGTTGGTAGTTCGACGGCAGGTCTAACTGAGATATGGGGTTCTCTACTTCAAGCTGCAGGGGCCACTGAACGTCTGACGGAATTACTCGATACGCGACCGCGTATTACGAAACCGGAAAATCCCGCTGCACTACCGGCCACAACACGTGGCAGCGCGAGATTCGAAAACGTAAGGTTTCACTATCCTTCTAGACCAAGCCAAGCTGCGCTGAATAATTTCTCGTTAGATCTCAGGGCAGGCGAGACTGTCGCGCTTGTTGGCCCTTCCGGAGCTGGCAAAAGTACTGTTTTTCAACTGCTGCTTGATTTTTACCAGCCCAGTAGCGGAAGAATTATGATCGACGGCGTTGATTTACAGAATGCCGATCCATTTGAAGTAAGAAGACGTATCGGTATTGTTCCGCAAGATACTGTCTTGTTCGCAGACAACGTATTGGAAAATATCCGTTACGGAGATTCTGATGCATGCGACGACGATGTTTTCGCAGCGGCAATGTCGGCAGGCGCCAACGAATTTATTCAGAATCTTCCAGAAGGTTACGAAACGTTTATCGGCGAACGCGGCGTTCGATTATCCGGCGGGCAGAAACAGCGAATCGCCATCGCGCGGGCAATATTGAGGAAACCGTCTATCTTGTTATTGGACGAAGCAACGAGTGCCCTTGATGCTACGAGCGAAAAACTGATTCAAGAAGGGCTTGAACGATTAATGGAAAACTGCACGACGATCATA
>CAWLAW010000224.1:0-5779 GCA_963854885.1 Gammaproteobacteria bacterium
ACTCCGACAACAAATTCCAGCATTCGTCGTCGGACCATTTAGTGAGATCGTTATCACCGGGCCTGCGACACCTGAGACGCAACAGTGGCTCGACCACACGGTCGGCTTGGTTGCGGAAAAAACCGGTAAACACGTCGTTGACGCAATGCTCGACATCGTCGTTGCCGACAATCTCCAGACCGAGTTCTTCTCATTGCCACCGAACACTCGGCTCGATCTCTTGCAAGAGATCGTCGACAACCCGTATGTATTATTTGGCGTTTCCGATGGCGGCGCACATACGAAGTTCCTCACAGCCGGGCGTTATCCAACCGAAGCACTGATTAAATGCGTACGCGAAAACAACATGCTGACGTTAGAAGATGCACATTGGCGCTTGTCGGCACTGCCGGCGCAAGTTGCTGGCTGTCCCGATCGCGGCGTTCTAAAAATTGGTGCGCCTGCCGACATTTTAGTCTATGACTACGAAAACCTGGCGATCACACCGGCAGAAGTCGCTTACGACCTTCCGGGCGGCGAATGGCGTCGCGTTCAAAAAGCGATCGGCTATCGCTACGTCTTGGTCAATGGCGAGATTACCATCGTGAACGACGAGCAGACGAACACATTTTCTGGCGAGTTGCTACGGCACGGAAAGGGTAAAGAGCGACCGAAACAACAGGCCGCTGCCTAAGGTTATTGTTGGAGTCACATCCTAGTAGCCGCGGGACTCTCCGCGGATACTAGGCGGCTAATCGAATCGCGACTCTGGTACGCGATTTGGTTCAAACAGCCGTCCCGACAGCACACAGCGTCGCAGTTATTAGATCAACGTGGTGCCGAAGAGCGTCGGTCTCTTAGCACGCGCATCTTATCGCCGGCCGCGAATCGCGTCTTCGGACTATCGAGGTAAGCGCAACGCGAAATGCTGGAAACCGACAAAATCACCCTATTTAAGTAGCAGTTAGTTGAAGAACGAGTGATCGCGGATCGGGTATTCGAGATAGAATCACCGACACAGTACCTTAATGGTCGACGATCCAGGACGACTAGGCCGGCACGACTCTCGCTCAATGAGCAACTCAAATTGCATTAGATCTATATAACGGAGAATAACGCATGGCCAGTAAACCAGAGAACTTCCCCGCCGATTTTGAGACGGCACTCAATTACCTTATGGAAGTTAAAGCACCGACAATCGATGATTTTAAGTTGATGGCATATGTCGAAACCGGCGGTGAGGCCTTCTATGCCGGCCTTGCGAATGGCGCGCCGAATGAAAAAATTAAAAATTTGCTCAACCAAAATGGTCGCGAAGAACGCGCCCACGCGCATCGGCTAAAACGGGTTATCGAAAAATTAACCGGCGAAAGTTTCACGGTCCCAAGCCCGCAAGATAACCCCTACTACGTGGAACCTGAAGGAATTCCCGTTGACGAGGATTTCTTGAATTACCTAATCGGCGCGGAAAATGGCGGTGACGACTTATACGAAGTTTGGGCGCAAACTGTCGACGATGAACAATGCGCCAGTTGGTTGCGGCAAAATGGCAAAGAAGAAATGCGCCACGGTGAACGCGCCAAGGAAGCCATTGGGTACTTATAGCGTTTTGATCGACCGAGATTCAATCCCCCGTTAGTTAGAAGGTTAAATCAACGTAGAGGTTTCGTTTATGTCAGGAATTAGCATCGGAATCGATGTTGGCGGAACGCATACCGATCTCATCGCTATCAAAGGCGAACGAGCGGTACGCGCGAAAGCACTTACTACCCACAATGACTATAGCGAAGGGATATTCGGTGCGCTAGAAGGTGCAGCGGCGGAATTCGATCTCTCTGTTGATGAACTGCTCGCAGAGCAAGCCGAAACATTTGTAAACGGCAATACGATTGTTACCAATGCCGTTGCCGAACTAAAAGGCGCCAAGGTCGGTGTTTTGGTCTCGGGCGGATTCGCCGATATTGTCCGGTTCGGACGCGGCAACCGTTCCAATGAGTTTGACGATCAACAGCAACTCAATTTGCCGCAGATCGTCCCAAAAGAATGCATTATTGAGGTTGACGAACGTATGGACCGGGATGGTAACGTCGTCGTGCCACTCAATCGTCAACAAATCGAACAAGCCGTACGAACTTTGCTGGACGCCGGGGTCGATGCGATCGCGGTGTGTTTTCTTTGGTGCACGCGCAACGATCGTCACGAACGTGAAGCCGAACGCATTATCAACGAAATCTCACCGGACACATTTGTTACCTGCTCGGTCTCCGCAGCATCTGTGTTTCGCGAATACGAACGTTGGATGACAGCGATTCTTAATTGCTACGTCCAACCGCCGGTTAATTCTTTTGTTACAAAAGTCTCCGACGGCTTACGCAATCGTGGCTACGGCCGAGCGGTGGAATTTTTTAACGGTCTTGGCGGCGTACTCGGCGCCGAAGAGGTGCGCAAACTGCCGATTCTTTTGTACAGCTCAGGCCCCGCAGGTGGTGCAATAGGCGCGGCGGCTTTGGCGCGACGCTACGACATCGAAAACCTGTTGTGCGGCGATATGGGCGGTACGAGTTTCGACACGACGCTAATCCACGACAAAAAACCGATCGTCGCACAGCGATGCAGAATTGGTTCATTCGATACCGCCATTAGCTTGTTGGACATCATATCCATTGGTGCGGGTGGCGGAAGCTTGGTAGGCCTCGATGCAAGGGGCGTGCCGAAAGTTGGGCCTCAGAGCGCCGGCTCGATGCCAGGACCGGTTTGTTACGGCAATGGCGGCACGATTCCAGCGATGACTGATTGCATGGTGACCCTAGGATTTTTGCGCGCCGACAACTACTTAGGTGGCACACATTCTTTGGATGTCGAAGCCGCGAAAGCCGCGTTGGTGAGTCACGTCGGTAGCGCAATGGGCTGGAACGCGGAGCAATCTTCCGCCGGCGCTTACAATCTGGCGGTCGCCAATATGGCGAACGCTCTTCGCGGCGTGTCAATTCGGCGCGGTTACGATCCGCGCAAATGCACGTTTGTTGCTTACGGCGGCGCGCTGCCCATGTTTGCCGCTGCTATCTGTCGGCAACTGAATATTACCGACATGATTGTGCCCAATCACAGTTCCGCATTCTCAGCATACGGTTTACTTGAGGCCGATTACATTCGGCGGAAATCCGCGACCATCGGCTGGACAGTCGAAGATCGCGGCGCTCTCAACAGCATGGTCGACGCGCGCGATGCGCTTGAGCAAGACGTTGTCGGGGAGATTGAGCGCGCAGGTTTTTCTCGCGACGATATTCAACTCTCGCATGGCGCCGATTTTCGCTACGCTGGACAGCTCAATGAAATGTATATGGATCTAGATCGAGACGACATCTTGACCGAAGGCCCGGGTGGTATGCGTGAGAAATTCGATATCGCCTACGAAGAAGAGTTCGGTCCGGATACGGCTTGGCGGGATTCAGGATTAATGCTGGTGAATTACGTAGTTACCGGGATCGCGGCGCGCGAGAAACCCCACATCGATCCAGTTAAGGTTGAGAAACACGCTGCAAACGACGCGCTTAGCGGTACCCGGCCGGTATTTTTGCCAGACAGTCAGCAACACGTCGAAACGCCAATCTATGATTCGGAAAAAATGAAGCCTGGTGCTTGGTTCGAAGGACCCGGCATCATCGAAGTCCGCGATACGACAATTTACGTACCCCGCGACGCTGTAGTGGAACGCGACGGGTACCTAAACTTCAGGTTAACGCTATGAACAAACAAACACAAAAACCCGCTAACGCCGCAGAGCTTTCATCTGATCTCGATCCAATTACCGCAGAAGTCGTGCGCTGCGCATTCGATAACATTGCCGATGAAATGGCGGTCGTGTTATTGCGCACCTCGGGTTCACCGGTATTAACCGAAGCAAAAGATTTCTCGGCAGTCCTATTCGATGTTGCCGGTAGGCAAATAGGCAGCGCGGGATATGTGCTTGCACATCTGGCGAGTTCGCGAATAGCGATACAAAAAGTTATTGAAAAGAGATTGCCTGACGATCTCGAGCCCGGCGACATCTTTATCTGTAATGACCCTTATACGGTTGGCGCTTTACACCAAGGCGACGTCGGGATTGTAATGCCTATCCATCAGGGCGACGTGCTAATCGGCTGGACTTTTACTAACGCACACTTGATCGATGTTGGTGGCGTTTCGATCAGCGGCATCGCGCCACAAGCACATGACTGCTTCGAGGAAGCCATACGCTTCCCGGGTAGCCGTGCAGGACAAAACGGAATCCTCGATCGAGAGTGGATCGGTTTTATCCATGCCAATGTCCGCGTGCCCGTTTCCTTTATCAACGACGTCCGCAGCCTAATTGCGGCATGCCATGCGGGGGCCGTAAGAATGCGTTCGCTAGTCGACGAATACGGGATCGAAACGCTTGACCAGTATATTGACTACAACATCGGCTTGTCGGAACGGGCATTTCGCGAGCGAATCGCCCAACTCCCGAATGGAACCGCGCATACCTACGACTCGGTCGAATACGACGGTCGCGGACCGGCGGAATTGTACGACTTGTCGTGCGAGATGATTATCGAAGGCAACCAACTACGTTTTAAATTCGAAGGTGTGGAACAGATCGATGCGTTTATCAACGCAACCCCAAGTGCGGTCGCCGGCATCGGCGTCATCACGCCAATTATTTGCCAACTTGCTTTTGACATTCCGTTCAATGAAGGGATCTGGAATTGCATAGAGATCGACACGGGCCCGGAAGGAACCATCGTCAATCCCAGGATCCCAGCGCCCGTAACCAATGCGCATATGGAGACGGGTGCGCGAGTCGGACGGATGGTAAACGAAGCGCTATCTATTGCGTGCAGCGTTAGCGATTCTCCGGATATTCGCGGCCGTGCTGCCGGGCAAACGACGAATAGCGGTGCTGGTGCCGCGTGGTTTGGGGTGAAAGACGACGGCACGCTGGCGATAATATTTCCACTAGATAATCTTGTCGGCATCGGCGGCGGCGCGCAAACCACCGGTGACGGTCAAGACTTGTATGGCTTTCACACAACCTTGGCAGTGTCGTTTCCGGATGTCGAAGTCCACGAACTTGTAGACCCATTTTTCGTATTGTGGCGCCGCTACAGTCTCAACTCTGGGGGCGCTGGCTACTATCGCGGCGGTTTGGGCATGGATCAGGCTTATATGCTTTGGAAAGCCGACAATTTCAGCGGTTCGGGTTTTCTGTCTGCCGTTGAACTACCATCGCGTGGATTTTCGGGCGGCTACCCGGGCGGTGCATCAAGAAGTGCGATCATCCGAAATTCTGATGTGTTGAGAAAACTAGCCAGTGGTGAATCCGTGTCTAGTCCTGAGAAAATTGTCGGAGAATTAGACATCCTCGCCGCGAAAGTTAGCAACGTCCCGCTCCGTGAAGGCGACGTCTATTGGGCTACGTCCTCGGGAAGCGGTGGCCTTGGCGATCCATTTCACCGCGCGCCAGAGCAGGTTGAACGGGACCTCCACGATGCAAAAATCTCCCGCGAATCGGCTGAAGAGCTATATGGGGCAGTCGTCAGCGAAGTGAACGGCAAGCTCACTGTAGACGCTCAAGCAACCTGGGAAAAGCGCGATCGATGTCGCGCGGAAATCGTCAAATCTAAGAGACATTCCTTGAGGAAGTCGGCCGAAAACAACGCTCCAAGCAGCGTCGCGATCACGCAAGGGCATTGGAACTGTGCGCATTGTGCGGCAGATCTCGGACCGAAAAATAACGACTGGAAAGCCGGTATTGCGCCACGCGTGCGCGCAATAGGTG
>CAWLAW010000225.1:0-5760 GCA_963854885.1 Gammaproteobacteria bacterium
GGAGATCATGTTGAAATCAACGCTATATATTTCGCTCGCGCTATTTCTAGCGCCTTGGCGCAACCCATGCTAGCGCCATCGGCGTCATGGTTGATGAATACTACGATCCAAATACCGGTCAAGGCGGCTACATCGTCGACAATCAAAGTACTGACGCAGTTACCTCATTCGGCGTCGAAAACAATCTTTTAACGACGGTGTTTCGCGACACCAACAGCATCCGATTGGGTTGGGACGGCGCGCGCGTGCGCCGTGATCATTGGCACGGCAACAACGAATCTGCGTTTTCCTTCCGATTCTTCGAATCGTTCAGCGCCGAGACCACGACTATTGTCGCGAACGAAGCTTACGGTCGTTTCACCGAAGTGTTCGGAGCGGGCGCGCAGCTCGGTGCGTTCTATTGGCATGCTATCGACTACCTCGGACCGGAAATCGGCAGCACGGATCCTATATACGCAGGTGAGGATGCCGGAGAATTCCTGTTCCCCGCGACCGGCGAAAATTCAGCATTTGCGTCGTTCTCAGGTGAATCCGTATTAACGGCACCGGGCGTACAAACAAACATTGTACCGGCGCCCGTGCCACTGCCTGCGGCTTTTTGGTTGATGGTGGGCGCGCTAACAATCCTGCGTCCGCGTGCTCGCGATTCGATTAGGGGATTGATTCAGGGCTATGTCCGTACTCTTTTAGAACGGCGCCAATCTTATCTGACGCATTAGCGTGCTCTCGGCGCACCTAACAATTCGGTACACTGAGAGCATCTGCAGATAGGACCCCCAGCTCATGCCCGTGATGGCACTTCAGCATTGCCGCGTTTTTGATGGTTCCTCGGCCGAGGTCCTCGAGGACGCGACGGTGATCGTTGAAGATAACCGCATCCGCGAAGTGAGCGCAGCCGGGGCCGCGCCTCAGTCGGCCGAAAAATGGGATCTCGGCGGCGCTTTTTTGATGCCTGGGCTAATCGACGCACACGTTCATGTGTGCGCCGCGCAAGTTAGCCTAACGGCAAACGACGAAGTGCCACCAACGCTGCGCGTTTTGTTTGCGCGCAAGGCCATGGAAGCGTCGTTGCAAAGGGGCTTTACCACCTTGCGCGATGCCGGTGGTGCGGATTGGGTACTCGCTAAGGCAACCGAGATCGGCTTAATCGAAGGTCCGCGTTTATTCTTTTCCGGATCGGCGTTGAGTCAAACCGGTGGGCACGGCGACTTCCGCGCACCAGACAAATACCGCGGTGGCTGCGCGTGCGCATACGAGGGCGGTATCAGCCGGCTAGCGGACGGCGACGACGCGGTTCGGCTCGCGGCGCGCGAGGAACTCCAGCGTGGCGCGACCCAGATAAAAATAATGGCATCTGGAGGCGCCGCGTCACCAACCGATCCAATCGCGATGCTGCAGTACACGGAATCTGAAATTCGTACCGCCGTCGAGGAAGCACGCCGTTGGGATACTTATGTAATGGCCCACGCCTACACCGGCGACGCGATCCGGCGATGTATCGACAATGGCGTGCGTTCAATCGAACACGGCAATCTGATTGACGCGGACGCGGCAAAGTCCGTCGCAGCTGCCAACGCTTTTGTCGTGCCAACTTTGGTTACCTACGAAGCGTTGGCAACCGAAGGCGCGGCGTTAGGCTTCGATCCTGTAAGCGTTGAGAAAATAGCCCAGGTGCGCACCGTTGGATTACGTTCGCTCGAAATCTGCCGCGATGCTGGTGTCAACATAGGATTCGGTACGGATCTGTTGGGCGCGTTGGAAAGCTGGCAGAGTCGCGAATTTGCTATTCGAAGCGAAATTCTTTCTCCGATCGAGATCCTGCGATCCGCCACGTCGATGAATGCCGCACTGTTGCAACGTAGCGGAGAGCTTGGATGCGTTGCAGACGGCGCGCTCGCAGATTTAATCGTTGTGAAAGGCGATCCAATGCGCAATATAAGGATCCTCGCCCGACCAGAAGAAAATGTACTCGCCGTTATGAAAGACGGCAGGTTTTATAAGAATCGTCTGGCCGATGCCTGAGCAATCGGTTTTGGATAACTCGACCGAGGTCGAATCATTCGATGGCGCCTCGATCGCTGCAAGTCATCAACTATCCGGTCGCCGCGACGTACTCGTATTCATTCACGGCCTCGCCTGTTCGAAAATATTTTGGCGAGGGCAGCTCGAACACTTTTGCGCCACGCACGATTTGATTGTTCTCGACCTGGCGGGCCACGGCGAATCTACTGCCGGTAAGCGCGACTGGACGATCGAAAATTTTGCCCGTGACGTAACAGCCGTGCTCGAACATTTCAATATCGTGAAGGCCGTGTTGATCGGTCACTCGATGGGCGGCGCCGTCGCCCTTGAGGTGGCGAGCGCTGCACCCTCTACCGTCCATCGAGTCATTGGCGTCGATACATTCACCTATCAAGAGATTTATCCGCGCGCGGACGAGCCGCGCATTACCGCGATGACGGAGGCATTGCAGGGAAATTTCGGTAACGCATTACGCACGGCGCTCGACGCTTATTTCCTAACGGACGGCGACCCGCAGGTTAAATCATGGGTGCTCAAAGAAATGTTAAAGACGTCGGCTGAAGTCGGCATTTATTCGATGGCGGCGTTGTTACGTTGGGACCTTGACGCAGCGTTGATGAGAATGCGCGAAGCCCCGATGTGCATTAATTCGGCGGAGCTACTCGATGACGCAGTTGCATTGCGCTATCGCGATCGTCTTCGGTTGGTCCGCTTTGAGAGAGGCGGACATTTCCTAATGCTGGACGCGCCGCAGCGATTCAATCGCGTTCTACGCGAGTGTTTGGCGGACGCCCCAGCAAGGGATAAATAAACCGTGCCGACCGATCCGTTCTCGTTGCACAATATGCCCTAGGATGCCGACAGAACGAACGTGTAGAAACGCGATTTGAAGACAAGTTATTTTTTGGTGTCCTAAATTTTCAGTAGCGTCACTGAATCTGCTGCGTCCGCGATAGTTGTGTGCTCGCGTTGCACATCAACATCGTTCGGCTTGGCCGTCC
This sequence comes from Gammaproteobacteria bacterium, assembly GCA_963854885.1. GTDB lineage: Bacteria > Pseudomonadota > Gammaproteobacteria > UBA11873. The sequence goes on from CAWLAW010000225.1 coordinate 3,024, forward strand.
CACGATTCCAATGAACGATGCACAGAGATACTCTCACCTAACCGAGAACGAAGACGAAAACACTGCGGAGAACGCTCGTGAACTCAAAACTTACTCGTCTGTTCACTATCTTTTCTTGACGTTGTTCTTCCATGGCGCACAGAGTGCAACGTGGTATCTGCTCGAAAGTCTCTTGTTAGTCGGTGTTTGGCCGCGAGCCGATGGCGTGTGAGGAAGCGGCGACGCTGGGACACGCCACTACCGTGCTTGGGGCAGATTTCGCCCAGCTCCTGGTCACCCTATTCAATCCGTACAAATCCCACTGAATTTAAAATATTACAGAGGGATTTAACATTGACCCGTTGGCCTCGTTGGTTAGTCTTTAGTCCCTCGAGCATGTTTTTCCCCTTTGCCGTTTCCCGTATCGTAAAATCACGACGAGACTTCGCGGCGAGGTGATCCCTATCTTGAGTAATTATCTGGCAGTTCCCGCACCACAGTAGACGGAGATATTTGTGACAGCACTTAATGTAAACGGTCAATCGCTCGACGTGGACGCGGAAGCGGACACACCACTTTTGTGGGTGATACGCGATCATCTGAATATGACCGGTACGAAATTCGGCTGCGGCGTCGCGGCATGCGGCGCCTGTACCGTGCTTCTCGATGGGCAGCCGATAAGAAGTTGCGTATTACCGTTGTCGGCCGCGTCATCGGGCCAAGCGATCACCACGATCGAAGGATTGAGTACGGATGGTGCGCCACACCCGGTGCAACAGGCATGGATAGACCACCAAGTGCCGCAATGCGGATATTGCCAATCGGGAATGATTCTCGCGACGGTTGCGCTGCTCAATAGCAACGCAAGGCCAAGCGATGATGAGATCAATTCAACTGTGACCAACGTTTGTCGCTGCGGAACGTATCCTCGGGTACGGAAAGCCATTCATGCGCTCGCCGATGCGATCGATCCAACCGAGGTGACATCATGAACGCGCCCGCCAACAAAGGGCGTCGTCGATTTCTCATTGCCGCCGGCGCGGTCGGCGGCGGTCTCGCCGTCGGCAGCTGGTGGTTCTATCGAAAGCACGACATGTTAGCGGCGCCGGATACCTTGACCGCCGATGCGGGCGAATCGATTTTCAACGCCTGGCTGAAGATCACCGCTGAAGGCCGCATCGTTGTACAGGTGCCGCGTCAGGAAATGGGGCAAGGTGTGCTGACTTCGCTACCCATGCTGGTGGCGGAAGAACTCGATGTGGATTTTGCGGACGTTGATTTTGAACAAGCACCCATTGCCGCGGTGTACGGCAACGCCGTCATGCTCGGCGAGAGCGTACCGTATCGACCAGAGGATAAATCGTGGGTCGCCGAGTTTACGCGTCTTTCGCAATTTAAAATGGGACGTGTTCTTGGACTCCAAAGTACCGGCGGATCGAGCAGCGTGCGCGATGCCTGGGAACCGATGCGCCAAGCAGGCGCGACGGCGCGTGCAATGTTATTGACGGCCGGGGCGCGGCGCTTGTCGGTGAATCCTAACCAGTGCGCAATTGAAAATGGGCACATTATTCACACCGACTCCGGGCGGCGCCTCGGGATTGGCGAAATTGCCGCCGACGCGGCCGCATTGCCCATGCCGACAGATATCAAGCTGAAAGACCGTTCGGCATTCCGGATCCTCGGAACGGCGCAGCCACGCCTCGACATTCCAGAGAAAGTTAATGGCAGCGCAATGTTCGGTATCGATGCAAGACCGCCGGGTATGATTTACGCCGCACTTCGCCACGCCCCCGTTTTCGGTGGCGAGATCGCGACACTCGACGGCAAGGTGGCTCAGGAAATGCCCGGGGTGCATGCCGTGATGAAACTACCAGGGACGAGCATGACCAATGCGGCCGTTGCCGTTGTCGCGGATCATTACTGGCAGGCGAAAAAAGCACTCGCTAAAGTTGAGGTAACGTGGGACGACGGCTCGCACGCTGGTCACGACACCGATGAACAACGCACCCGCTATATGAAAATGTTGGAATCGGAAGAAGGCCGCACGTACGATACGGCCGGCGACGTCGAATCCGTTTTCGCAACAGCAACGAAGACGCTCGAATCGAGCTACTTCGCCCCGTATCTGGCCCATGCAACGATGGAGCCGATTAATTGCACCGCGGTTGTTCGCGCTAATGACAGCGCTGAAGTATGGGTGGGCAATCAGGGGCCACCTATCGTGCGCTTGGTCGTTGGCAAAGCCGCCGGCATCGATACCGACCAAGTCACGGTCCACACCCCTTATCTCGGCGGTGGCTTCGGTCGCCGTACCGAAATGGACGTGGTGATGCAGGCCGGACAAATAGCCAGTCGAATGAAAGATACGCCGGTTCAACTTATCTGGTCACGTGAAGAAGATATCCAACACGACCTCTACCGCCCCATGGGCGCGGCAACAATGCGTGCGGCGTTTGATTCCGATGGTGGGTTTGCAGGTTTTGAATCTAAAGTTGTTGGGCAATCGTGCATTTACGGCCTGGTGAGCCGCCTGATGCCCGGGATGGAATCGAATCTGATGAAAGATCGCACCTTAGCGGAAGGTGTTTTTGACCTGCCCTACGCGATCCCGAATCGTCGCGTCGGTCACGTACTTGCCGAAGAGCCAGTCCCCGTGGGTTTCTGGCGCAGTGTTGGTCATAGTCATCATGCATTTTTCGCCGAAGCGTTTATTGATGAATGTGCGGCAATTGCGGGTAAAGACCCTTACAAATTTCGT
>CAWLAW010000226.1:0-5722 GCA_963854885.1 Gammaproteobacteria bacterium
ACAGACGCTCGGCTACTGTACGTCGAAAGCCGCGGTCGATCACATGACCCGGGTGATGGCTATTGAGTGTGCAAAATACGGGGTCCGAGTAAATTGTATCGCGCCCGGCTACGTGCGCACGGAGCTTATCGATGATCTCGTCGCCGACGGGAAAATTTCTCTCGACGCGATCGAGAAACGAACCCCGCAAAGACGCATGGGTTCGATTGAAGAAATCGCCTCAGCCGTCGTTTTTGTTGCCAGTCCGGCGGCGAGTTTTATGACCGGTTCGATCATGAATGTTGACGGCGGCTGGACGGCCTACGGTTACCTGTAGGGGTGAGTAATATTTCCACTCAAACGTTAATTGAGCCAATCGGCGAGGTGCAACGGCAACAGGTTACCCGTGCGACCGACGAGTGTATCGCACGGGCTAACGATTTATTGGATACAAATTTTGGTCGCATTCCGGTTCGCTTCGATTTAACCGGCAGGGCAGCGGGAATGTATCATGTTGCGCGCGGATGTCGTTCTATCCGCTATAACCCCTATATGTTTGCGAAGTATTTTGACGAAAACTACACTACGACGATTCCGCACGAGGTCGCACACTATTTGACGGAATCGCTCTATGGTCGGAAAAAAATCCGCCCTCACGGCGCGCAATGGCGCACCGTCATGCAGATGTTAGGCGCGGACGCCAATGTTCATTGCAACTTCGATCTAGACGGTATCCCGATACGTCGATATCGGCGAGTCCGCTATATTTGCCGGTGCCAAACGCACGAATTAACCCGTGTGCGTCACAACCGGGTACAAAAAAAAGGTGCGCGTTATTACTGCCGTTTGTGCCGCACGGAGTTGTTGCTATCCGATGATCAGTTAAAGATTGCGTAAGCCGCGCGATAGGCTCGCGCCTGTGTTGGCGCATAAATTTCACTGCTTCGAGGAGCAAGCTATTGAATTTTTTTGAACTTGCCGCCGCCCGACATAGTGTTCGAATCTACGAACCCGGGCTCGAGATTAACGATGCGGATCTAAAGAAAATTTTCGACGCGGTGATCTTGAGTCCTAGCTCGTTCAACATACAGCACTGGAAGTTCGTCGTAGTACGCGATCAATCACGCAAGCAAGAAATGCGTGGAATCTCGTATGGTCAAGCGCAAGTAGAGGATGCCGCTGCGGTGGTTGTCGTCTGCGGTAGCCTCGATGCATACCGTGACGCGACGAGAATTTACGCTGACGCGGATGCGGCGACGCAGCAAAAATACGTGCCGATGATCGAAGGATCTTACGACGGCCAAGCGGCCGTGCAACGCGAAGAAGCAGTGCGTTCGGGTTCTATAGCCGCGATGTCGCTAATGTATGCAGCAAAGGCAGCGGGCTGGGACAGCGGTCCAATGATCGGTTTCGATGCGGCGAAGGTCGCCGCGCTGCTTGGGCTCGATGATAATACCGTGCCGGTAATGATGATCGTCGTCGGCAAAGCGCTGGCGGGCGAACAACCGCAACGGGGTTACCGGCGTCCGATCCATGAGGTGGTGAAATTGGAACGTCTCGACGGCGACAGTTTATCGTAAACCCTCGACTATCAGTGAACTTGCATTTTGCGCGGAGGTTAGCTTGCTAGATTTACATTGGTACGATTACGTCGGTACCTTCGGCGTTGTTATCATTTTGATTGTGTATTTTATGTTGCAAATTGAACGCATCGATCCCCTCGGACTGACATACTCCGCGGTCAATTTAGTCGGGTCCGTATTTATCACCGTGTCCCTGCTATATGCGTTTAATTTCCCATCGTTTGTGATCGAAATATGCTGGATGTTAATTAGCTTGATTGGTATCGCACGCTATGTCCGTCAGCGTCGCGCTTCGCCGCCGCCCGGCCCGGCCCAGTCATGAGTAGCATCGATGGGCTTCTCCCGGAAGAGTACCAAGCGGTCGTGGCGCCGGCGATGCTGGCAGCAGCCGAACTCGCGGCTGCGCGTGGCGATCCTTATTTGTATAACGACTTGGCGTGTATGTTGACGCTCATGGTGCTGGTCCGAGACCTTGCGGATTTGTACCAGGACAAATGGGGCGCAATAGGCCAATTGTCCTCGTCGGCACAATTCAAGGCGGCGCCGAAAGCGGCGTGCGTGATGGTTTTAAGTGAGTACGAAATCGAACCAGATTCCATTCAAAGCATGACGAACGCGTTGGACAATGCCCATGCGCGCCTCGCGAGCGACAACGTATTTGGCCAGGAAAGAATTCAGGTACAAAAAGCATGGGACGCGCGCGAAGCGAATAAGAGTGAGACAGCGGACGCATTCATGCGCCAAGCCGCCGCTGCGCTTGCTACGGCTATCGATGGCTGGGAGAGCAGCCGTGCACAAGCGCGTTCTTGATGTGCGGAAAAACATCGGAAAGCCGACCAGCGGTCACCGACCATTGATTCGTCCCCTGGGCAGTGATGGAGAATCGGACTACCTGTGCTCAACTACCGATATTTTATTCATAGCGCCGAAAACTTAAAATATTATGAAAATATATCAAGCCGTTACCTCGCCGTTTGCAGTCCGCGTCCGCATTGCCGTTTATGCCAAAGGACTTAACCTGGAGTTTGCCGCACCGCCAGGCGGTATGGGCTCCGAGACTTACCGAAAAATTACCCCACTCGGTAAGGTTCCGGCTCTCGTTTGCGACGATGGCAGTGTGATTGCTGAGTCGGCCGTCATTAACGAGTACCTGGAAGAGTCATTCCCTGAAACACCGTTATTACCGGTCGGCCCGCAGGAGCGGGCCCGTGCACGCATGGTTATCCAAATGACCGACGCGTACGTGTTTGCCCGCTATCTGCCGCTGTTTGCGACGGCCAAAACCGAGGGCAAGGAATCTCCCGCGGTCGCCGAAGGCATGGCAGGGGTAAAGAAAGGTCTAGCTGTTTTGGAGCGCATACTCGACGATCAAACCTGCGCCGTCGGTAACAGCCTATCGCTGGCCGATTGTGCTCTCGCACCGGCACTGTTTTACATTACCGAGTACGCGGAGGACTATTTCGGCGCCCACGATGCCTTGGAAAACTGCCCCAAGCTCAAAAATTACTGGGCGCAGATCCGCACGAACCCGCACGTCGCAAGAGCGCTCGCCGAGCGTTAGCCCCTTGGGCAATCTAGATGCCGCCGGAAATTGAGGCGGATCCGCTGAAGTGATCGAAAACTCCGCGACCTGGATCGACTTAGCCCGTTTCCATCGGCAGTTCGGGATCGCTCGTCCACTCGGTCAGCGAACCGTCGTAGAGCGTGACGTTATCCACCCCGAGGCGGGTCAGCGCGAAAACCGTGTTGCTTGCCGCTATTGCCCCGCCGCAATATGCGACGACCCGCTCTTTGTCGAGTGCGCCGACGTCTTCAAATTGCTGTCGTAGTGCTGCATCATCGGAGAAAAATTGTGTCTGGAGATCGACGGTCGTCGAAAACGGCACATTCACGCTGTCTGGAATGCGACCCGCGCGCGCATAACGCTGTGGTGGGCGCCCTGCAAATTCATCGGGATCGAGGGCATTGATTAGGCACGCTGCGGGATCACCAATGGTCGCACGGACGTCATCAACACTGGCGATCAGGCCAGTGCGCGGCCGGGTTACGAAGTTCGCCGTGGGATAATTTGGCTCGGCCCTCGAGATGGGCAATTTACGTGCGCTCCAGGTCGTCCATCCGCCATCGAGAACGGCCGCATTGTCGAAACCGAAACAGCGCAACATCCACCATATTCGTGAGGCCCAGGAATTCATGCCGCGATCGTAGAGCACGACGGCCGTGCCTTCGCCAACTCCGATAGCCGACATCACAGAAGCGAATTGGTCGCCGCTCGGCATGGCGTACATGAAGTTTGTCTGCGATTGATCGGAGAGTTCGTGGAGTAAATCAACGTAAGTGGCGCCGACAATGTGCTCCTCGTCGAATTCGGGCCGGCCACTAATCCTCTCGAGTCCGTCCGCCGCCGACGCTTCGAAATAATTGGGTAACTGCGATGTGCATTCAACGATCCGAAGCTCAGGTGCATCGAGGTGCGCGGCAAGCCAATCGCACTCGACTAAGTAATTCAATTCAGTCAAGTCCACCACTGTTTTCTCCTCAAGGTTACGGTACTAGTAATATTAGCGGTCTGTGTGAATGATGGCGAATTGAGCCGATCACACACGCGTCCCCATGTAACGATGGACCGGTGCTCAATTGCTTAGCGAGATTGACGAAGATCGGAACGCCCGCGCGTCTCTCCCCCGAAATCCTCTTCTTTAGCAAACGCAAACAAAACCGCGGGTAGGTATACGCAGTACCTACAATTGACTATGCTGCCCGCGCATTTGCCACCGCATTCGACGCCGAATGCCCCACGCTACGATCGCCTCGCTTGTGATCGTCGATACCGCCAAATCAGCGGCTCCAAAGGATGCTTCCCGGTTCCCATGAACGCGATCCGCCTCATCCTCGACTATAGGAATTAGTATGGCTTTAGAAATGTTTTTGAAAATTGACGGTGTCGTTGGCGGCACGCGCAATTATCAACATAAAGGCTGGACGGACATTCTGTCCTGGAATTGGGCTTTGGAACACTGCGCGCCCGACCTCGCATCGACAGCGCCGTGCGCCAATATGAATCAGATCAACGTACGGAAAACCACCGGTCCCGAAAGTCCGGCGATTCTACGTTTATTTGCCGAACGCGCACCGATCAAGCTCGCTGAAATAAGTGCCATTCCGATAGTGGGCAAGCGCGAAAAAGTTAATAAGTATTTGTCCATCGTGATGCAAGATGTGCTCGTTACGAGTATCCGTACGGACGGAGAAGGCGAAGAAAACTATTTTCGCGAATCAATTATCCTGCAGTTTGGCAAGATTAAATTCGAGACCTACCAAAACACGCCTGGAGATGCGAGCGGTGGTGAAGCGAAATCCGAAAATTTCGAATTCGCATGGGATCTTGATCAGAACGCGGAATGGGTGAGCGCCTAATTATGGGCTCGGCAGTTTCCTCGAGTTGAGTGCGTCACCTCTTTCTCTCTGGATGCCCGGTCGCCTATCCGGTCAAGAATCTCGGATTAAAAAAACCAGTAGAACAAAATATTAAGGTGATGGCACGATGTGGGCAAGCACGTACGGTTTTCGTGTAACAAACCAATATTCGTTTCCGCTAACAAATCTTGAATGTTGCACGTCGTTTGTATTGCTAATCTAGCCGGTAAAAAGTCTGTGTTTGGACTTAAGCGCATCGGCGAGATCAAACCGTTCGTGCATCACCGGATCTAATTCCGTTTGCTGCGGTGATTCGTTACCCCCCAGCAGACCGTGGGTCCGATGGAATCGCACGATCAGTGAAGTAGTAACGCGCCCCCATCATGTCATTGGGATCGATCATGATGGTCGATTCATCATTATTCTCGATCACGTTCAAGTCGAGCTGCGCTAGGTAAGTGTTTGCAGCGGCCAAATTTTTGACTTTGAACGTAACCGAGTGGATGCGTTGCCCTTTAGCCTCGATAAAGCGTGAAATATCGCTCTGTGCGACGAGTCCGCGCCGAACTTCGATCACATGGTCAGCGATGGCGACAAACGCGCTTTCCTCTTCACCGCTTTCGTTTCGGCCACGGTGTATAACAGTTGCGTCAGTTAAATCCCGAAGTAGGCCGATTGCGCCATCAAGATCATCCACGGCATATGTCACAGCGTTCATGCGCTCTATCCCGAGCAGATGGTCC
>CAWLAW010000227.1:0-5703 GCA_963854885.1 Gammaproteobacteria bacterium
TGAATTTGCGCATATATCGCGCTGGTCGAATGTCCTCATCGACACATTCGGCGTTGTCACGAGTTCGGGCTACATTAACCAAGGCTCCTCAGTCAGCATGGTCACGACATACGGTCGGGAGGGTCTTGAAGGCTACATCTACGAGACACAACCAGGCGAAGCTTATGCGCGTTGGATGATCTTCGATACGTTTCCGCCCGAGAATGAAGGTGTGCAACAGTTCTGGACGCCGTATCGAACGGATAAAGAGTTTCGCACGAAAATGGATTTCTTTATCTACTCGCCACAATTACGCCGCGTGCGAAGGCAACCTGAACCGCGTCGCGATCAACGCTTTCCAGATAATTCGCAAACGTTTGACGACGTCATCGGTCGTGATCCATGGGAATTGGAGTGGCAGTTACTCGGTACCGACGTATTGTTTGAAACCCACCGTTATCCCAACACTCGCCCAACGATTACTGTCAACGCCGCCGGTAAGGGGTTCGCTGAGCGAAATACCAGCGAATTTAAAATGATGGGCGATGATTTCAAGCATTACCTACCTAACAACGGGGTCGGCTGTTGGGTGATAAAAGCTACTATGAAGCAGGATTGGCTGCCGGGCTATAAAGAAAAGTATCTGGTCATGTGGCTCGAAAAGGATACATTTTTCCCGTTGCGCATTGAAAAGTACGGCCTCGATGACCGCCTAATGATGGTGGAAGAACGGCTCGCCGTGCTCGAATATCCGAGCCGCGGAGACTTTGGCTACACCTCTTTCAATTCGGTGTACTGGAACCTAGATCACGATCTGATTGGCTACAGTTTCCACGACTCGCACGCGGTACGCGAATGGACTGAAGATGAGGAGCAAATGATTTTTCAGACGGAATTCATGCGTCGCAATTGGTTGGTTGAGCCGTTGAAATCGCAAACCCGAATAGAATCTCCTGATCAATTCTTTATGCGTCCGCATTTATACCGTGGTAGATTTCCGAACGAGCGCAACCTGACCCTATCGCCAGAAATTGAAGCGCGATATGCAGCACAAGAAGCAGCAGGCCGGCTAGTATTTGGGTCGCAGTAAGCTCCCTCCGCCGCCCGTGAACCCGACCGGCGACCTCGCGGGAGGCCTGTTTCTAATCCTCGCGCTCGCTGGTTGCGATGCGCCGAGCAAATATCCTAGCAACGAGGGCCGACCCGGCGGCCCTTACCGAATGACTTTCGAATTTTCACCCACCGCACCGATTGCCGGCAAACCGACCATTCTCACCGAACGCGTAATGCATCGGAATAACGGCGAGCCGGTTCGCGAACTGCAAGTCCTACACGATCGCGTGATCCACAATTTTATCGTCAAGCGCGATTTTTCGAGCTTCGCACATATCCATCAGGAAGACTTTGAGCCGCTAACTGCCGCTGATCTCGATACTGCGACGTTAAAATTTCCGTATCAGTTTCCGAGCGATGGCCCCTACCGTATTGTTAGCGAGTTCACTCATCGGAATAGAAGTTGGACGAAACATTTCGACGTAACGGTTGGAGGAGCCAACAACGAACCGCATGTCGTTACTGATCTTTCTCGGGAAAAATCGATCGACGGTTTCGACGCAACGCTATCAGTCTCTCCAACGCAGCCGGTGGCAGGATTCGAAACGGAACTAGTGCTTGAATTAAAACGTGGTACGGAACAAGTGACCGACCTTGAGTTAATTCTAGGATCTGAAGCGCATGTCGCGTTGTGGCGGATTGATGGCTCACATTTCGGGCACACGCATTCGTACACCCCGCATATGGCAGCGATGATGGGGAAAATGCACGATCGTGCTGCGGATCCGCAGCTGCGCGCAAAGGCGATGACGAAAATGATGATCGCGATGATGAACGAACCGCCTGTATTGGTATTTCCTGGCCCACGAATTCCACTGCGTTATGTATTTTCCGAGCCGGGCACCTACGCCATATTTATCCAGTGCGCACCGGGCGGGGTGTCGAGCGTATTTAATTTCATGGTGGAAGTGAGCGAGTATCGAACAGGCGCCGATACGCAGATTCAATCGAACGTCCAACCTGGCATGCGTCACGACAAATGAACAAAATCATTCGAGTTTGTCTTTGGATATGCATCCTCGGCGCGGCGTCTCAAGCACACGCCGGCCACGGATTTATGAATTCGTTTGCAGACGTCGAGTGGCTGCCAGAACCGGGAAGAACCCCGGATCAATTCGGATATCGCATAGACAATTGGCGCGAACAAGCCGAGTTAGCATTCGAAGCTGATGCGCAGGAACGCTTTGCCTTAAGCCTAGAATTCGCGCGTGAGAAACTCGCTGAGATCGACGCAATGGTTGTTGCAACTCAGCCTGAAGCGGCACGCACCGCCCTTACGCAGTACGTTCGTTCCCTCGACAGTGCGGAAGAAGCGTTGCATGCTCATACGGACGATCGACGCGCCGACATCCATTTGCGCTACGCGAAAGCATTGCTCGAGCATCAGTACATTTTATCCGTCAATTATCTCGATCTACCCCGAACATCTCGTCCGGTGGTGCTTGAGGCCATGAAAACCGCCGGACAACGCTACGCGCCGATCGCGGCTCAACTAGAAGCCAAGGTGAAGGAATCTCTCTTCTTTAAGGAAGAGGAAGTTCGCTGGTCGACAGAACTCGCGGAACAAGCCGACATTCAGGGGCTTTAACTCGGCAGTGCGTGCGAGAAAACATATCGCGTTGCGCCCTTAGCCGTGAAATGATGACCTACCATCCCGAACAATGACGAGGATCACCCAATGAATTTAGGCCTTATCTTTACCGGTGGAAATACTACGGTCAAAGAATTGACGACTATCGCAACCCAAGCCGAGGAAAATGGTTTCGGATCGCTGTGCATGGCTGAAGCGTGGCGAAGTGGTTGGGTACCATTAACGGCGATGGCGGCGGTCACGTCAAAAATTCAGTTGGGAACCTACGTTCTCAACGCTTACGGTCGTAGCCCTCTGCTAGCTGGTATGTCCGCCGTTGATTTTAACGGATTTAGTGGCGGCCGATTGATGTTAGGACTCGGCGGCGGAAATCGCATCATTAATGAGCAGTGGCAGGGTATTGGACACGAGCGAGTACTCACGAAAATGCGCGAGTATGTCACCTTGTTGCAAATGATCGCTCGCACGCGGCTCGGGGATCGCGTTGTGTACGACGGCAAAATCCACCAGATGGATTGGGCGCCGGCCGTAGACCCGGGCGACGATCCATTTCCAGTTTACCTTGCGGCAGTCTTTCCCAAGATGCTGAAAGTTGCCGCACAAGTAGCCGATGGCATTGGCGCCGGCGCGACTTTATCGGCGGACTATTTGCGCGATGTCGTAAAGCCTCAAGCGGCGGTTGCCGCCGAGGCAATCGATAGAGATCCAAAATCGTTAAAGTGGACCGCCGTGGCAATCATTGCGGCACACGCAGACCGTGAATATGCGCGTCGAATGGCGCGTGAAGCGATCTGTCACTTATATGCGCCGTTGCCCCACCCTTACTACGAATACACTATGCGCGAGCAAGGCTTCGGAGTCGCGGCGGATGCGTTGTTGAAGCTAATGCCCGCTGGCGACCTTGAAGCTTCAGTCGCTTCGATTCCCGATGAATGCATCGACAGGCTTGTTATCGCCGGCACCCCAGAAGATTGTCGGGCGAGAATTGCGAGCTATGACGGGATACTCGACGACATGCTTTTTCTTAACGCGATGCCTGCGGTTGACGATAACATCGTCGCGGCATACGGCCCGCTGATGGAAATTGCGCGGCAACACTAGGGCAGCGCGGCTAGAATTATGCGCGCAGCGAAGAAGGTTTCATCGACCACAACACACGTTGAGGAACTGCTCTGAACGACTTAATTCCGAAAAACCTCGCGCCCGTTAAACATGGTTATCTCGACGATAGTATCGGCGATATCGCTGGATGCGATGTCAAATAGATTTCGATTGAGTACGATCAAATCAGCCGATTTACCGATGACTAGCGATCCGCATTGTGCTCCTCGGCGTTGCGCTACAGCACCGTCGAGAGCGAATATTCTCAATGCCTGAATTAAAGAAATTGCTTGTTCTGGCCACAATGCCCCTCGAGTATTTCCCGATGGATCGGCGGTCGAGGATCCGACCTCCTCCTCGCCGGCGGCGATGAGCTGCACAGCGGCGCTGGATCCGACGAATTAAACGGAGCATTAGGAGATGACGTATTATTTGGCGGTGCCGACGATGACAAACTCATTGGCGGCCGAGGATCTGACGTCTTAGTTGGCGAAGATGGTAATGACGAAATGAAAGGCGGAGCCGGCGATGATGTACTTGTCGGGGGAGATGGTGACGACGAGTTGTCCGGCGGTCGCGGAGACGATGCGTTTGTCTATCAGTCTAACCAGGGCGAATCACTCGGATTCTATGTTATCCGCGATTTTCGCTCCGGGCAGGATACCTTAATGGTCTCGGACGATTTGACGTTACTGTTTGACGATGAGGTTGGGTTTACTCGCGTCAGGTTAACTGATGCGAATGAATCGCTAGTCGGCACAATCGATATTCTAGGCAATTCGTTTGACTCCCTATCCGACGTTAGCCAAGTGAATAACCAAAAAATAGATGATTTATTTGCATAGAAATTGAACGACGTTTAGTTCGACAAGTTAACCCTTAGCACCCCCGGCGCGGTGATCTATCGCGCCCGGGATTTCTTTCCAATTACGCGGCACTTCGCGACTATATAACGGTCCAAATTCTCGCGATGATTGCCCAATCGATGTCTCCGCCGTGACGCTTGCCGTTAGGTATTGCCTGTCCGCACCATCCCACAGTCCAGAAATGCTAAGTTCTCAAACATAACCCCAACGTCGCGTAAAAAACGCCGCGCTAGCTTGTTTTTAGTTAGAATGTCCGCGTAAGGGCTACGCAGCAATCCGGCTCCGAGCCGTGTAACGAGCGTTTTACAAAAAGATCACAAAACCAAAGCCAGCCACCGCACAACTTGTGCGGGACTCAACTGAGGTTTCGAGTTCACGTACAAATATCTTTGCACCCAAGGAAATTTATAGAATGGCCCAGGCCCAACGAGAAGTCACAGCTGATGTCGAACAAATGATCGAACTCGACGCCTTAGTTATCGGCGCCGGGGTTACGGGAATTTATCAACTATACCGATTGCGCAAACTTGGGCTAAATGCCCGGATTTTCGAGGCTGGCGGTGGGGTCGGCGGCACATGGTATTGGAACCGCTACCCAGGTGCCCGCTTCGATTCGGAAAGCTATAGCTATGCGTATAGTTTCTCGAAGGAGCTACTTCAGGAATGGGACTGGACGGAGCATTACTCTGGCCAACCCGAGAATGAGCGCTACCTCAATTTCGTTACGGACAAATTTGAACTACGCGAACATATTCAATTTAACTCACGGATCAAATCCGCCGTCTATGACGAAGCTACATCATACTGGCACGTTGAAACCGAAGATGGATTACACGCTCGCACGCAATTTTTAATTTCAGCTGTCGGAATACTTTCGGCCACGCACATGCCGGATATTGCGGGAATCGATAATTTTAAAGGTGAGTCTTTCCACACCTCGCGCTGGCCTCACGAGAAGGTCGACTTCGCCGGCAAACGAGTCGGTGTAATTGGAACGGGTGCTACTGCCGTCCAACTGATCCCTAAAATCGCCACAGAAGTCGGACATTTATC
>CAWLAW010000228.1:0-5694 GCA_963854885.1 Gammaproteobacteria bacterium
AAGAAAATCGGGGTCGTGGTTGGTGTATGCGATGGCTTTGTTGGCAACCGCATGATTCATCGCTATGGGCAGCAAGCACAATACTTGCTCGAAGAAGGATGTTTGCCGCACGAAGTGGACGCACCCGCTTATGAACTCGGGTTCGCGATGGGACCGTTAACCATGTCTGATCTCGCCGGTCTCGATGTCGGCTGGAGGATACGCCAAGGCAAGGGGTTGCCGGCAAGCCTTCCTGAGGGTGAACGTTACTGTGAAATTTCCGATCGAATTTGCGAAATGGATCGTTTCGGTCAGAAAACCGGCGGCGGATTTTATAACTACGAGCCTGGAAACCGCGCTGCGCAGCGCTCGCCGGAAATAGAAAAACTGATCGTCGATTATTCGAAAGAGAAGGGCATCGACCGCACGGCTATAAGTTCCGAGGAAGTATTAGAGCGTCTAATGTATTCGCTGATCAACGAAGGTGCGCTTATATTAGAAGACGGTATTGCTCAACGGGCGAGCGATATCGATGTGATCTATGTCTATGGTTACGGTGTACCGGCCTATCTTGGTGGTCCGATGTTTTACGCAGACCAGATAGGGCTCGACAAAGTTTACAAACGAGTTTGCGAGTTTGCCGAACAAGATCCTGCTTCTTGGGAGCCTGCGCCGTTACTCAAGAAGCTCGCAGAACAAGGTGGTACGTTTAACTAGCGCCGATCTCGCAATGCCGCAACGATTTTTGTTGCGGTATTGTCCGGTGACAGGCCGATTAACCTGGAGGAGATGGATATGGCTGATGACATTGATGGGATTGAACAAACCCTAGCAACATACTGTCACAGAGTTGACCGAGGGACGGCGGTCGAAGTCTCTGAATTATTCGCCGAAGACGCGATCTTAAGCCCTCATTACGATGGGCCGTACGAAGTCTATGGTCGTGAGGGAATTCGCGGGTGGTATGCGTTTTATCATCAGACTCTGGGTGCGAGTGTCACAAATCTAAAACATCTTATTCATTCTATGATGATAGATGTCGATGGTGATGCGGCAAGTTCAGTCTGTTATTTGACCGCCTATTTCGTCACCAAAGAAGACAAGGTTGCCTACCAGGTACAAGGCACTTATCACGATACCTTGGTGCGAAGCGGCGATAGGTGGTTATTCCAAACTCGACGGATCGAAGTGGAATTCATGACCGCGCTAGGCACCGTGATCGACCAAATGGAGCCGATGGGATTCCCAGGGGCGAAATAATTTTACTCGAGCGCGATGTTTCAGAATCGCTGTTCGCCCGTTAGCGAAGCCAGCATAAAGCAGTCTCGATACAACTAACTACATCAATACCGTCCCACAATTAGAAGGATCCGATCATGAGCGTGACTGTCATTCTCGAAGTAACAGCTAAGCCTGAACGCGTGGAAGATCTCATCGCTATGTTTGGTGAGAACTTTAAGCAAACTCGGGTCTACGACGGCTGCATTGATGTGGCAATGTCGCGCAGCCACGACGATCGCAATCATTTAGCGCTTGTCATGACATGGGAAAAACGCGAGCAGTACGAAGGCTATTTACAATGGCGCGGTGATACGGGTGCTGTCGAAAAACTCGCTGCGATGGCGGCGAAAGAACCAACCTTTCGATATTTCGATAAGCTCGACGCCTAAAGGATTTAGTCCCACCAGCACCGCGTTGATTCGTTCGCGCGCTCGAGTGCGCGCGAACGGTCCACCAACCTCTTTCTATTTCTCGTAATCAAGCCCGAAATCGAAATTCCGTTGGCTGACACCGATCGATCGCCAAAAACAGTTGTTCATGCGTTAGTCGCCACCACTGCGGTACAAGCGATCGTGACCATGGCGTCATTGGCAGTGTCAGTTTTTGCTCCGCAAGCGGCTCGTGATATTGGCGTCCCAGTTTCCAGCATTGGAATTTACGCGTCAGTCACGTATGTCGGTGCGATGATCGGGTCGCTGCTCGCGGGCGGCTTTATCTTGCGCTACGGCGCCGTGCGGTTTAGCCAGGTTGTGATGGTTGTCTGTGCGATCGGATTGTTGCTATGTATCGGGGCGCACTGGTGGTGGTTCGTCTTATCTGCGGCAATATTGGGGCTCGGCTACGGACCAACGACCCCCGCAAGTAGCTATATCTTATCCCGACATACGCCTGCACGAATGCTATCGCTGGTTTTTTCAATCAAACAAACCGGCGTTCCGTTGGGTGGCGTTCTCGCCGGTCTTATTGTGCCGGCTCTATTGGTCTATTTCGATTGGCGCGTTGTTAGTGCAATCGTCGCTGCAGCGGTCGTCGTGGGCGCGCTACTGTTGCAATTATCGCGGCGGCGTTTCGACCTCGATTTGGTCCCGACACAACCGTTGCTACGCGGCAATGTCATCGAACCATTACGCTTAATATTCTCCCGGCCAAGCTTGCGGACATTGGCTTTGGGTTCCTTTTTCTTTTCGGCAACTCAACAGTGCTACATCTATTTCTTAGTCACCTATCTTGAAGTAGGGATCGGCTGGACGACTCAGCACGCCGGCTTCGCTTTGTCTGTCCTAGGATTATCAGCCGTCGTTGGTCGAATGGTTTGGGGCGCGATCGCGGACGCCAGCGGTCAAAGTCGTCGGATTCTAGGGATCCTAGCACTGGGTATGACCGCTACGACCCTGTTAACTGCGGGTTTTACTTCGGATTCGTCACCCTGGGTGGTATTCGCAGTGTGCGCAGCGTTTGGCGCGACGGGTGCAGCGTGGAACGGTATCTATCTTGCGGAAATAACGCGGAGCGTAGCGCCTGCGGACGTTGGTTATGCGATCGGCGGGGGCTTATTCGTCACGTTCGCCGGCGTAGTGGTGACCCCACCGTTATTCGGCTTGGCAATAAGTGCAACAGGAAGTTTTGACGTCGGCTATATCGTCCTGGCCTGTGCGGGCGCTATCGTTAGTGCGGCGTTTTTGTTCGGCGGGCCGCAAGAGAGTTCGCCGAGTTCATCATAGGCCGGGTGTTGTTGATGACATTCAAATTAAGCAGCGAAGAAATCGACGCGTTTAACCGCGATGGGGTTGTGCCACTGCGTGGCGTTGTCGACGAACAATCACTTAAACAAATCGCCGATGCGATAGAGCAAGATATTGAAAGTCCCGGGCCATTTTTCCACGGCTATGAATCCGATGAAGGACGCTTCCACGGCAACCTTCGGTTGTGGGAAACGCAGCCGTTATTACGCGAAATCTGTTTACACTCGGAATTGCCATCGATCGCGCAGCGGGTTTTTGCCGCGAACAGAATTAATTTATTGTATGACCAGCTGTTCGTCAAAGAAACGAACATGACGCAGCGCACGCGTTGGCACAATGATCAGCCTTACTGGCCGATACTAGGTTGGCAAGTTTTGTCGCTCTGGATCGCTCTCGATCGGACTACGGCGGAAAATGGGCGTATGGAATTCATTCGCGGATCGCATCGCTGGGATCGATGGTTTCAACCGGAGACATTCGGTAAGACCAGGGACATTAATCCTTACGCGCGGAACCCTAGTTATGAAGATATTCCGGATATTGAGGCCGAACGCGACGCATACGACATTGTCTCCTGGGATTTAGCGCCGGGAGACGTTTACCTCTTCCATGCCATGACCGTGCACGGCGCAGGCGGTAATCAAATGTCGACCCGTCGCCGTCGCGGCTATACGATTCGCTATGTTGGAGATGATGTCACCTACGATCCTCGTATCGGGGTATCTGAGCCCTTGCTTTGCGATGCACTAGCTACGGGCGACAGACTCGATAGTCAGCAATACCCTATTATTATAGGTGGCTGATCCGATCGGTAATTAGTTTGCTCGATCGCCACTTTGTGTTGCGGTGCAAGATTGCAGTGGCGTACGTCCGGACCCTCGCTGGCGCAACAAACTTAACCCGTCCAGCCCTGCTAACCCTTCGCTTTCCCTCGATAACCGTGTAGGTTTAGCCTCTGCGGCTAAACAATTATTGGGTGGCTAGCTCCGCCCAGAAAGAATTCGATCGTCGAGGGGACTTCAATGGTACGTTTTTGTCTTGTGTTAGGTGCTGCGCTGGTTTTCATCAGTGCAATCTCGGTAAATGCCAAAACGATTGTCAACGACGAATCGTTGGGGAATGAGGCAGATACGACAAACTGGCTGTCTTATGGACGCACCTACAGCGAGCAACGCTTCAGTCCGTTGACATCGATCGATACGGAATCCGTTAAGCGACTAGGGGTCGATTGGGTGCTCGAATTACCTAACGACCGGACGTTAATTGGCACACCATTGGTTGTGGACGGCGTGTTGTATTTCACTGGTAGCTACAGTGTCACCCGCGCGGTGGACGCGAAAACCGGCAAGCTCTTGTGGGAATACGATCCCAAATCGATAGAGCATGCCGGCGACCGACTACGCAACATGTGGGATTCGAGTCGCGGTCTCGCATTTTGGAATGGCAAGGTGATTATCGCCACGATCGACGGGCGGCTGGTTGCCATCGATGCAGCAAGCGGAGAAATGGTTTGGGAAACCATGACAATCGATCCGCGCAAGGCATTTTACATTACCGGCGCGCCGAAAGTTTTTCGCGGCAAAGTTCTCATCGGTAACGGCGGTACGGAGCACGATGCGGCGCGGGGTTATGTCACCGCCTACGACGCGGACACCGGCGAACTCGCGTGGCGGTTTTATGTTGTGCCCGGCAACCCGGCCGATGGGTTCGAAAGCCCCGCAATGGAAATGGCGGCAAAAACATGGACCGGCGAATGGTGGAAGCTAGGTGGCGGCGGCAACACTTGGAACGGCATCACCTACGATCCTGATTTCAACACGGTGCTTATTGGCACGGGTAACGGTTCGCCTTGGAACCGAAAAATCCGCAGCCCGGGGGGCGGCGACAATCTATTCTTATGTTCGATTGTCGCCCTAGACGCCGATACCGGCGAGTACAAGTGGCATTATCAAACCGTGCCCGGCGAAACCTGGGATTACAACTCGAATATGGACATTGTGCTCGCGGATCTAAAATACCGCGAGCAAACGATCAAAGCATTAATGCACGCGCCAAAGAATGGATTCTTCTACGTCATTAATCGAGAGAATGGTGAATTACTTTCCGCGGAAAAGATCGCGAAAGTCACCTGGGCGAGTCACATTGATTTAAAAACGGGTCGCCCGGTTGAGATTCCCGGCGCTCGATATGAAGACGGCGAACAAGAAGTTTGGCCGAGCCCGTTCGGCGCACACAGTTGGCACGCGATGTCGTATAACCCAAACACCGGCTTAGTCTACATCCCGACGATTGAACTACCGGCGACGTTTTCAGATAAAAAAGTCAATTTTACCGACTGGAAGTCGCCGCATTTTCATGTCGATGTTGGGGTCGAGTTCGGCACGGAAGACTCCGCACCTGATATCGGAACAGCGTCATTGCAGGCGTGGGATCCGATCACACAAAAAGAGGTGTGGAAAATACCGCTGCCAAATAATTGGAATCCCGGGACAATGACGACCGCCGGAAACCTTGTGTTTCAAGGACGCGCAGATGGTGAATTCGTCGCCTATCAAGCGGAAACGGGTGAGGAACTGTGGTCGGTAAACTTGGGATCGGGGATATCGGCACCGCCGATCACCTACTCAATCGATGGGAAGCAGTATATTTCCCTACTCGTCGGATGGGGTGGCGCCGGATTGATCAGTGGATC
>CAWLAW010000229.1:0-5641 GCA_963854885.1 Gammaproteobacteria bacterium
CGAAGCTAGATCCCGAGTTGGACGGTGCGAAATCAGGCGCGTTACGTGCGGATAGACGCGCAACACTCGATCGGCAATTAATTTCTATTATTGGCAAACCGGCTCGACTGGCTGACGATAACGTGCACCGAGAAGCCGCAGCAGTTTTGGCTCGTGCTCAGACAATTACGAACAAAGGGACTCGTTTGGCAAACCAAATCACGCAGCTGTCGAATGTGATAAAGGTCGCCCGTACGCCAATTCCGGTGACTTTATTGTCCAACGAGTTGAGCGACATCACGTTGTATAAAATCGGACCACTGGGGTTATTCACACAGCGATCGATTTCTGTTCTACCTGGCCATTACGTGGTCGTTGGACGGCGCCGGGGTTTTCGCGATACCCGCGTAGAGTTCGATGTGTCGCCCGATCGGCCTGGGGTCGAAATTACCGTTCAATGTGAACAAAAGCTGGCGTTCGGGGACTTAGCCAAGTGAACCGATCCGAGCAGAATTCAAACTCGAGCGATCACGAGTCCGAAATAATTTCGCCGATAGAATTTCGTCCGCCGACACGCTCCGTAAATGTCCCGACCATGAACCTGCCGTGGATGCACAGTCTCATTCTGCTCGCCGTCGTTGTGGGGATTTGGGGCGCATGGTACGTGGTGACGGCGCGTTCTGTGAAAGTTGACACCATTCCGGTTGACGCAGATGTTTCATTTGACGAGCTCATTGCGCCGAGCATAGATGATCATTGGGTATTGCGACCTGGTGCAAGACAAGTAATCGTCGAGTCACAAGGTTACAAGCCGTTTAAGGGTGAGCTGCAGATTACGAGCGAAGCACTGCAAGATCACAAAGTGACACTTAGTCCACTACCCGGGCACCTTCGAGTGGCAATTACGCCGATTAATAGCGCGGCGGTTACGATCGACGGGTTGATCGAAGCAACGGCACCGACAACTATTCGTAATATTGAAGCGGGCGCGCGAGAAATTTCAGTGAGCGCGGAGCGCTACCTTTCCTTCACTCGAATAATCGAAATCGAAGGTCGCGGCATTGAGCAGCAACTGAGCGTCAATTTGCGCCCAGCTTGGGCGGATCTCGGTATTCAATCTGAGCCGTCAGGCGCAACGCTGAGCGTTGATGAAGAGAAGATATCGACAACCACCCCGTTGAAAACTGAGATTCTTCAAGGGAAACGGCAACTCAGTTTGACCTTGGACGGCTACAAAGATTGGCACAGAACGCTTGACGTGGTTGCTGGTCTTTCGATTGATTTACCGCCGGTACTGCTAGAAAAAGCCGATGGCTACATTTCCATCGAGTCAAATCCTTCTGGCGCGACAGTGACACTAGGTTCGAAATTCGTCGGGAACAGCCCGATTGAATTCCCGGTCGCGGCCGGCGAAAAACACAAAGTTTCTGCGCGCAAAGATGGTTATAAACGGGCAACTAAAACCGTCACTATCGATTCCGGTAGCACGCGGAGCATCAACTTCGATCTGCAACCTAATTTAGCCGCCGTGCAATTCATTTCAACCCCATCGGATGCGGAGTTATTCATTAACGGGATAAGTAAAGGGCCTGCAAATCAATCGGTTAAGTTGCCGACCCATGCGCACAAAATAGAGATTAGAAAGGATGGATTCGTACCTTATACAGCGACGATAACGCCACGCTCGGGGATAGAAAAACGCATTAGAGTTCGCTTAAAAACGCCGTCTGAAGTTACGCGCGCCAAGGTATCGAGTGTGAAGAGCAGCATCGGTATCATCACAAATTTCGCTGGCCAACGACTGAAATTATTTCATGGCGGGGAGATTACGATGGGTAGCTCAAGACGCGACCCCAATCGTCGTGCCAACGAAATTCTGCGCGAAGCGAATCTTACCCGCCCATTTTATTTCGGGGTACACGAGGTTACGAATGGAGAATTTCGCCGTTTCTTAGCGAACCACCGCGTTTCGCCGGTTAAAGGGATCAACGTTGATGGTGACAAATACCCCGTTATCAATATCAGTTGGGAGAGCGCGGCCTTATATTGCAATTGGCTGAGTCGCAAGGATTCGCTGGACGTGTTTTATCAAATAAAGAACAGTAAAGTGCTCGGTATTAACCCTGCGGCGCTCGGTTATCGACTTCCGACGGAGGCCGAATGGTCGTGGGTCGCCCGAAGCGCACCGCGATCGAGTGATTTCTTCGAATTCCCATGGGCCGGCAAATATCCCCCGCGTGGGCGATCCGGAAATTACGCTGATGAGAGCGCCAGCGCGATACTTGGCCAGACCATCGCCGGATACAACGACGGCGCGCCTGCGTCGACCCGAGTGGGGAGCTATCCCGCGAGCTTAAGGGGAATTCATGACATGGGGGGTAATGTTTCGGAATGGACGAACGACTATTACGCCGCTGCAATCGATGCGAACTTAGGTCGCGTTCAAGATCCCTTAGGCCCGCGCTCAGGCGATACGCGGGTCATCCGCGGTTCGAATTGGTCGAACGCTGGCGTGACTGAATTGCGATTCGCGTACAGGGACTCCGGTAAAAAGCCTCGCGATGACGTGGGATTCAGGATCGCTAGATATGCGCGTTAAATTGCTGCTGATATTGAGCCTAATGTCGCTCTCAAATGCGTTGGCTCAAGATTCGACCAAGCCGCCGCCATCCGGGCCTCCGGTCCCGACGGATGCCGAGAAACCGGAATTAACGCGCCGCGCGCTGCCAACAGATACGTTTAAACCGAGCGAGCAGGTTTCCGAAGATTTTCCCGTACCATTTCCAGTAGATATTTAGTCACCCCGGGACACTATGCGACACAATCCATTCTCAGAGTTTTACTTCCAACTTATCGCCTTGATGATCGCGATCATTGTTGTGCATGCGCTGTACATTACCATCGTGCGGCCTAACGCCTCGGCCGTGCAGCAGGCGCTTCTGGCATCTGGCGAAATCACGGAGATTAGCCGTTCCGGATACGTCGTAATTAAAGATTATGAACAGGAATCGTGCTTCATCCTCGCCTTATGGGCGACGGCGATTATTGGATTTAAAATCCGCCAAACGATGCAAGAGCGCCAATTCCTGAATCGATCTTTGTTAGATGTTGATAGCGGCACGCGGATCCTTCCCGAAGACACTCGCCAGTATTCGAGGCCACTCCAGGCGCTACCAAGTAAGCAGCGCGAATTTTTACTGCCGAGGACTCTTCTGGCCGCTCTGCAGCGATACGGCTCGACGCAAAATATTCAAGACGTCGCAACTGCTGTAAAGGACGTCTGCGAAATGCAGGCCGATCGACTCGACTCAGAGTTGGCAATGATCCGCTACATTGTTTGGGCGATTCCATCGATCGGATTTATCGGCACGGTACGCGGAATTGGTCAGGCATTGGGTCAAGCGCATCGTGCCGTCGAAGGCGATATTGTGGGGGTCACGATGAGTCTCGGTGTCGCTTTCAATTCGACATTTATTGCGCTGATTATTAGCCTATTCATCATGTTTATTATGCATCAACTGCAGCTAATGCAGGAACGTTTGGTACTCGATGCGCAATCGTACTGCGACGTTAACCTGATGCGTCACCTATCGCAGAGATAGCGCGTGACCGTTTCTATTATTGAACTAAATGACCACGAAGTAAGGGTCGCAACGGACGATAGCATCGTCGTTCGAAGTCCTGCGGCGGCTACGGTCACCCATTCAACAATTGATGTCGGTTTGGCCGCTTATCACCAGGCCCACCTCCAACCTCGAGAGACGTACCAAAAGTTTTGGTACGAGCTGAACCAAACGACGCTACGAAACTCATCGCGGTCCGCTCGTCATCACGCGGACCTCGCCTATTTGCATCTTCAGCAAATACTCAATGAGGCTGGAAAGCCCGAAGAAGTCATCATTGCCATTCCTGGAGGGTTTAGCCACGATCAAATTGCGCTATTACTCGGAATCGCTCAGGCCTGTGATGTCAACGTTATCGGCATAGCAGACGCGGCAGTGGCCGAAGCCGCGAGTTGCGTCGCCCCAGGGAAGTATCAACACATCGAAATGCAACAGTACCGCACCGTCGTTACGAATTTAAGTGTCGATGACGTTGTGACTCGTGATCGGCTCGATGTATTGGAAGGGATCGGAACGGCGAACGTTGCTAAGCTGGTCGCCGAGTTTATTGCTGACCAGTTCTTGCTTCAGTCTCGATTTGATCCGCTACATCAGGCGAATACCGAACAGCTGCTATTCAATGAAATTCCTAATTGGCTCCAGCTCTTGCGCGACCGTAGCGAAGTCGATCTCCATATCGATTTTCGCCGGACCCGATTTAACGCACGAATCAAACAGAGCGCCGTAATCGACTTACTCGAACCGATGTACGTGGAAATCCGCGAACGATTGCTGGACGTAGATTGCTGTTTGATCGGTTCGCGCCTTGCTAAGCTACCGGGCCTTAGAACCCTTGAGCGCGAAGTATTCTTCGTCCCTGAATCAGCGGTTTTTACAGGTTGCAAGAATATTCAATCGCCGACAATGGAAGACACGAGCGGACATCATTTATTGACCAGGCTCCCGGCGACTGAGACGCCAAGTATCGGCCTATCAAATATCACATCAATGGATCGCGAATCGAACGAACCTATTCGGCGTGCAACCCACATTCTGTGCCGCAGTATGGCATTCCTCATAAGCCCCGCATCGCGGTACTTTTCGCAATCCGGCAAGTCATCGACCGTTGCTGACGAGGATTCGATGATCCAAATTTGGCGAGATAGTACAACCGCCCGGTTTCGTCGTTGCAACGCGGCGCGAATTCAGAAAAACGGGATCCCTGCGGATGTTGAAACTGAGATGGCTCTCGGCGATCGAATAACAATCGACGAGAGCACGCTTGTATTCGAGCCAATTCACGTTGTCAGTGCCGATGCGGAATAAGCGGCGCGAATTTTCGGCTTTTAGTCTCTCTTTTCTGGACATAATGTCGTGCGGATTCGGGGCGGTCGTGCTGCTCTTTCTGATTATTAAGCACCACGCGGACGTTAAGGAGGTTCTACCTGAATACGATTTGACCAGGGAACTCTCCCTTCTGACAGAGGATATTGGCGAGGCGCGCGAAAAAATCTCGAACGCCGCCACCCGATCGAAGTCATTGAGCGAAGAACTAACTGACGCCCAACGTGCTGCGGAAAAAATACGTTTAGCACTCGCCGCCCAACGGCAGATCGCGACGCGTAATACGATGACAACGAGCAGCAAGGAAATTGACGAATTGAAGCAAGCGTTGAAAGCGCTTGAGCAGCAAAAGAAGACAGTTCTCTCGGAAATAAATGCTAAGTCTAGGCAAATTCGCACGATCACCGGTGCGGGCAATCGAGAATACTTAACCGGCCTGAAATTAGGCGGTAAACGAATATTAATTTTGCTCGATGCCTCTGCCAGCATGCTTGACGATACAATCGTGAATATTATCCGTCGCCGGAACATGGATGATGCGGCGAAACGCCGCTCATGGAAGTGGCAGCAAGCGTTGGCCACTGTCGAATGGATCAGCGCTCGTATTCCGCAAAATAGCGAATATCAAATATTTACATTTAACACTGCAGTTAGTCCCATTTTTGAAAGAACCAAATGGAAATGGTTAAAGGCGAATAATTTCGAAGAGTTCAATC
>CAWLAW010000230.1:0-5616 GCA_963854885.1 Gammaproteobacteria bacterium
AGACGTCGGCCGTGCCAAATCGGGTGAGCAGTGGGCCGAGAACGAGGATCGAAGCGCGCATCGTTTTAACCAGCTCATAGGGAGCGAGGAACTCCTTAATCGTGCTGCTATCCACTTCGATGTTCATTTTCTCATCGACAGTGAGCTGCATACCCATGCCGCCCAAGAGTTCCATCGTCGTCGTGATATCGTGCAGATGTGGCACGTTTCGAATAATAACGGGACTGTCGGCTAATAACGTCGCCGCTAGAATCGGAAGCGCGGCATTTTTCGCGCCGGAAATTCGAATTTCCCCCTCAAGCTTTGCGCCGCCGGTGATGATGAGTTTGTCCACGAGAGTCGTCGCTACTACGTGCGCCGTAGTTAGCTAATTTTCTCCCATTGTGCGGTCGTGTACGTCTGTATCGACAGGGCGTGGATTGCGCTTTCCATACTATCGCCGAGCGTTGCGTAGACCATTTTGTGCTGCTTTATCATGGGACAACCAGCAAAACTGTCGCTGACTACTTGTGCTTGAAAGTGCGAACCGTCGCCTTCGACGCGTACTATTGCCGCAGGAATACCCGCCTCGATCATCACTTTAATTTCCTCAGAGGTCATAATTCATATCCAATCGGGGCATTAAACATCAAATGGTGGCACCCGGAAATCCGCGAAAACCACGCTACGAATCGAGGAGGTTGCTCAGCGCAACGTCATCGACCAGGTGTGAGGGGACTAGCCTCTCGGTCGGCGAGGAAATCTAATGCCTCGCCAAACGACGCTGCCTACTACTGACCTATCTCTTTGTTTTTCTTATTCAAGGTGTCGATGAGACCGGCGAGACCGGCACTATTAATGATGGAAGAAAATGATGCGCGATAGGTTTTGACCAAACTGACGCCATCCACCGACACATCGAATACCTTCCAGTTGCCATCGGTATTGTGCAATCGATAACCTAGCGCGATCGGAGAGCTACCGGCTTGCTCTATCTCTTGGCGAACCACTGCAGTGCGGCCCTTTTTCGTCGCGGCGGCGTCGGGATATGTGATCTCTTGATCAGAGAATTCAAGTAACGCAGTGGCATAAGTGCGCACCAATAATTTACGGAATTGGCCGACAAACACTTCGCGGGACTGCTCGTCTGCGGACTTCCAATGCGTACCGAGTACCCATTGAGCCATGATAGGAAAGTCAAACCGGGGGAAAATTAGTTCGGAAACTAGCGCGTACATTTTTGCAGGGTCTTGTCGCAGCGCTTCTCGATCGCTTTTCACTCGAACGAGCACATCGTCGGTCGTATTTCTGATAATTTCGGTTGGAGCCTCCATTGCGGCGACGTGGACTCCTGCTATCGCGAGCGCCAAAAACAACCAGACCGACAACCAGACCTTTTTCATCCTACGAACCTCCACCGTGTCACGAATTATCATGCGTTTCGAATTCTTGTCTAAACGGGACAATTGGGCCGTCGTTTAGTACTTCAAAATGCGCCGACGAGCGACCATCGACGCAGCCAAACTGCGCCGTCAATCTAGCACAATCACATCGGATTGTCCGGCACCCTTGATGAAGATTTAGGCTGCTTCAGCTAATAATTCGATCTTGTATCCGTCTGGATCTTCAACAAATGCGAGCACCCGCGTACCGCCTTTCATCGGGCCCGCATCGCGGACAACGTTGCCGCCCATTTCACGGATCCGCGCGCACGCGTCATAGACATCGTCGACGCTGATCGCAATGTGCCCGTAGCCGGTTCCATGCTCATATTCTTTGACATCCCAATTATGCGTAAGTTCGAGCACCGTGGAGTCATTTTCGTCACCAAATCCGACGAACGCCAAGGTAAACTTCCCTTCCGGAAAATCGTGTTTGCGCAATAGTTTCATGCCAAGTACCTGGCAGTAGAATTCTAGCGAGCTGTCCAAATCCCGCACCCGAATCATCGTATGTAACATTCTCATCTGGGAAGGCCTCCTTCTATATTGACGTCACACTATTTTCTAAGATATCTCGACGGTGATTTCTGCAGCGGCATCGCGAGCTTTCTGCCGCGCCTGTCCAATCGTATCGGCGCGTGCAAGTGCGACGCCTAAACGCCTCTTACCATTCACCTCGGGTTTACCAAACAAACGGATCTCAGTTTCCGGCGCGAGCAACGCTTTGTCGAGCCCGTGATAGCTAATTTGCCGACCTGATCCGGTCCCGATCAAGGCAACTGACGCGCTCGCAGTCGCCACCTCAATCGCCGGAATTGGAAGCCCTAGTATCGCGCGGACGTGCAACGCAAATTCAGATAAATCTTGAGATATCAAAGTCACCATACCCGTATCATGCGGCCGCGGGGAGACTTCATTAAAGTAGACTTTGTCCCCTTGCACAAAAAGCTCAACGCCAAAAATCCCAGTGCCTCCCAATGCGCTCGTAATGGTAGTCGCGATTTGTTGCGCGCTAACTAACGCGCCACTGCTCATCGGCTGCGGCTGCCAGGATTCCCGGTAATCGCCATCAACCTGTAAGTGTCCAATCGGTGGACAAAACGTCGTACCGGATGCGTGACGGACTGTCAGCAACGTAATTTCGTAATCAAACTCGATAAACCCTTCAACAATTACGCCTTGGGTTGACCCGCGCCCGCCGGCGATTGATCTTTCCCAGGCGTCCTTTGCGTCCGTTGCATTTTTAACGATGACTTGACCTTTGCCGGACGAGCTCATCACGGGTTTCACGACGCACGGCGTCCCAATTACCTGAATTGCCTCCACGCACTCATTTTCGGTCGATGCGAAACGAAAAGGCGTTGTCGGTAATTGCAACTCTTCGGCGGCAAGACGCCGAATGCCTTCGCGATCCATGGTCAATCGGGTTGCCCGAGCGGTCGGAATTACCTGGTGGCCTCGTTCCTCAAGCTCGATCAATTTTAACGTGTTTATTGCCTCTACTTCAGGCACGATAAGGTCGGGTTGCACCCGCTCCACGAGGTCTTCGAGGCAGTCACCGTCAAGCATGTCAATAACAAAGCGATGTTGTGCCACTTGCATGGCCGGCGCGTTTTCATAGCGATCGACGGCAAATACTTCAATCCCGTAGCGCAGCGCTTCTATGGCGACTTCTTTGCCGAGCTCGCCGGATCCGAGCAACATAAGGCGAAAGGCGCCGGCGGTTCCAGGTGTCCCGATAGGTTTAGTCGTCATTATCAGTCTCGTCGGTCGTGGTGCGAAATCCGAGCTCTCCAAGCGTCCTCACAGTATCCATTTGCAGAGTTCCGGTTGCAATCTGGCGAGTACTAAATTCACCTCGTTTTGCCGCGTGACGCCGAAATTTGTCGAATTCAACCGTACGCTCTAATTCTGGCAGGCCCACCGTGCCGCGCAGCGCAGCGCTAGGTATGCGTGGATCGCAACACTCGAGCACCGCATCTCGGACCACCTCCGCAAGTGCACCCGGTTCGAGCGTCATTGCAACACTCTCGATATCGGCCGGGCGCCATGCGTTTTCAATATCCAGCGCCGTACTCAATTGATCGACCATCATTGACGTCGCGCGTAGCCGCGCATCTCGGGTGTGGCCAGCAATATGGGGAGTGGCAATATCGGCCAACCGCAATAATGACAAATCGATCGAAGGTTCGCCTTCCCAACAATCGATCACGGTTGTAAATCCTTTCGAATGATCAGCCCAAAGCTTCCATTCTCGCTCTTCAACGACGCCACCCCTCGATGCATTGATTAGCAGTGTCCTAGGATCTATTCGAGCGAACTCTCGTGACCCGATTAACCTGCGAGTAGCGAAGCCCCCGTGCTCGGTGTACGGCACATGTAAAGTAACAATATTGCTCGCCAGCGCTGTATCGATATCGACAAATAATTGCGAGTGGTCGTGTTCGGCAAGTAGCGGATCGTTAATCACGCACGCTATACCCAGTACGCTTAGCAGGGAATGCACCATACGACCAACATGCCCGTAGCCGACGATTCCTACCTGAAGTTTTGCCAGACCTCGATCCGATTGGGATTCGTACAGTAAAACGCACGCTAAAATAAATTCCGCCACGGCTCGAGCATTGCAGCCGGGCGCAGAAAAGTATTCAATTTTTCTGCTGCTCAAATAGTTTTGGTCTAAGTGATCTATGCCGGAAGTCGCAGTCGCAACGAATTTTATCTGTGTCGGTCCGAGCAGCGCAGCGTTAACCTGGGTAACCGAGCGGACGACGAGAACATCTGCGTCGCCGATCTGTTCGGCAGTCATCGTGCGCCCTGAGACCAATCGCACATCCCCGAATGCGGCAAACGCTGAGACCGCTTCCGGAATATCTCTATCGACGGCGAGTCGCAACACTACTGACCTAATGTTCGAACGATTACGTAAGATCTAACTGGAATTATGAGTCGCTGCACGCTCGGCGCGGTAAAATTCTCTACGTTTGCTAGCAACATCGATGTCAATGATCGGACGATAGCGCTGCACTTGTTAACCAAAACCGTGACACTTCGAGTAATCGGGGCGCAATCGAAAGCTGGCTAAACGCTCGGCTCGCCGTCCGCACCCTCTTTTTCAACCGGCATTAAATCCGCTTTCTCCACGCCGAGCGATAGCGCGGTCGTGCTCGCCACATAAATCGAGGAATATGTGCCGACGACAACGCCGACCATCAACGCAGTCGCGAATGCGTGGATCAGTTCGCCGCCCAGAAAAAACAGTGCCATTAACACGAGCAAAGTCGTTAAAGACGTGATTAAAGTCCGCGACAATGTTTGGTTGAGCGAGGTGTTAACTACCTCAATCGAAACGTTCTTACGCATGCGACGGAAATTTTCGCGGATGCGATCGAATACCACAATCGTATCGTTCAAGGAATAACCGATCACCGCCAATATCGCCGCCAAAACCGGTAAATCGAATTCGAGCCCAGTGAGGGCAAAAAATCCGACGACGATAACGACGTCATGCACCAAGGCGGCAATTGCACCGGCGGCGAATTTCCAAGTGAATCGGATCATGACGTAAATGAGGATCCCGCCCAACGCGTAAAGCATTGCGAGGGCGCCATCTTCTGTAAGTTCCTCACCAACCTGTGGCCCGACAAACTCGATCCGCCGCATCTCTGCACCCGGCAAAATTTCGAGGACCCGCGAGCTGACGTCAGCACCTCCAGCAACCACTGCTTGTGGCAGCCGCACGAGAACGTCGTGCGGAGAACCGAACGCCTGGACGATTGCGTCGCCAAATTCAGACGCTGACAACGCTGCTCGAATTCCGTCCAAATCAGCATCGACGTCGTAACCGAGCTCGACAAGCGTACCGCCGGTAAAGTCGATACCTAAATTTAAACCGTTAGCCATTAGGCCAAAAACAGAAGCCGCTAGCAGCGCCGCAGAAAACACGTACGCCACGTGGCGGCGTCCCATGAAATTAAATCTATCTGCTTTTTTCGCCATAATCCTTAACCAACCAAAAGTTGTGCGTTAAATCGGCAGCTTCTCGAGTCGACGGTTTCCGTAAACGAGATTAACGACGCCCCGCGTACCAATAATCGCTGTAAACATCGAGGTTATTATTCCCAGCGAAAGGGTCACCGCGAATCCTTTGATCGGACCCGTGCCGAAATTAAACAAGACAATTGCGGCTATTAAC
>CAWLAW010000231.1:0-5608 GCA_963854885.1 Gammaproteobacteria bacterium
CGAACTTAGCCGTTTATCGGAGGCGTTATTTGACGCCTCGGTCCTACCCTACTACGTCCACCTGCTCGACCGAGTTGCGGGCGCGGCACACTTTGATGTGAGCGAGGGTCAAGCGCGGCTAATCGCCGATCAAATGCGTGAGAAATTACCCGGATACTTAATGCCTCGATTCGTTCGCGAAATCGCCGGGCAACCGAGCAAGACGCCAATCGCATGAAATGACAGTTTTGGCGACCAAATCAGTAGTCATCGATCGTCCGGTACCGTAATCTTGACCCGGTTGAAGCGTTGTCTTAGCTTCTTATCAACGACAACCCGTGCGGAGATCGAACGTTCCATCGACCTTTACCATCGGCATTTCGACCGTCCCGGAAATTATGAACAACGCCGCAGAACGTCTCCTCGGACTCGACGACGTCGCTATAGCGCATCAAGCTCGCGACATAATTTTAGGCCAGATGCAACTGGTTATCACGACACTATCGTTCGAAGAGATTAACCAATATCGCGAAAAATTCCTCGCCTTGGTCAATAAAAACGTTAACTTCGAATTGAACAAAATCGGCCTTGAAATGATCAACGTGAATATTCGCGATATTACCGACGAGTCGGGTTATATCGAAGCGTTGGGGCGCAAAGCAGCGGCGGAAGCCGTGAACAATGCAAGGGTCGAAGTCGCCATCGCCGATCGTGAAGGATCAATTGGCTCGTCGACAGCGCAACGCGAGATAGACGTCCAAGTTGCGCAACAGAATTCGCAATCTGCAACTGGCCAAAAACAAGCGGAGCGAGATCAACGTATAGAAGTTGCCAAATTGGAAGCGGAAGCGCACCAGCGAGTTGAAATCGCAGAACTAGAGGCCGCCGCGATCAAAGGCGAGAACGAATCCAAAGCGAAGATGGCTGACTACAACTCCGCGCTAGCGGAACGCGAAGCCGATGCCAGGCGCCGCGGTGACGTCGCGCTAGCGAATTCGAAACGCGACGTTCTGCTCGCGCAAAAGGAAGAAGAAATTGCGCTGCTCGAAAAACAGCAGGTCGCGTAACAGCTCGTCGAGCGAACAAAAATTGAAATCGATGCCGAGGCGGAAGCCGAGCGCGTTCGACGAATCGCCGCCGGTGAGGCGGACGCCGTTCGGCAAAAATACGACGCAGAAGCAGAAGGCTTACAAAAGCTTTTGGAGGCTAAGGCTGCCGGTTACAAACGTTTAATGGCCGTTTGCGAAGATCGCAAAGACCTGGCTCCGGCGCTACTCGTCATTGAACAATTACCGCAACTTGTTAGCGAGCAAGTGAAGCCCATCCAGAATTTACAAATCGACAAGATAACCGTATGGGACTCGGGTAATGGCGACGGCGATTCTTCTACCGCCGGCCTTCTCAAGGGAATGATAGGAGCGCTACCCCCGGTCCACGAATTGGCCCGCCAAGCTGGAATTGATTTACCCAGCATATTAGGTAGGGTCGTGGAAATCGAACGCGACGCTGCCGCTGAATCAAGCGCCGATTCAAATCCGCCGGCCGACGATGCGCAGGACCAACCGCCAGCCTAACGCGACATAGTTGGCATTGTACGTTTTCGATCCCTCAAGTAATCGGGAATTAACGCCGACACAGATCGTGAACGGAGACCCTCCCCTCCCTACATGTCCCGTTCGCTGGAGGGTCGGTTCTTGGACCGGCCCTCCTCTTTTACCAATACCGCGGCGCAACATTTAGTCTTCGCCGGCCGGCGCGAATGCGAGCAACACATTACCCGGCAAGCCACCCCATTTACTGTAACCAGAGACGACATAGACCCAACCGTCGACGACAATCGGCCCGGAAGCATCTAACGCCCCGCCGCGCCCTTTCGCGCCGTTTACGGTGACATATTCACGCACCGTATCGTATGTCCATAGGACCTCGCCGGTTGCGCTGTCGAACGCGCGAATATGGCCACTCATCCCGCCCGAGAACACGACCCCCGGAATGGACGTCACGGCCGCCGTTTGCGCGGGAGAACACATCGGTCGGTCCGCACAATCGATCGGCTCGGCCTGCCACACGATATGACCATCGGCCAGATCCAGTGCCACTAACCCGCCACCAATTTTCCCATCAAGGGTTAACCGCGGATCGAGTAAATCGAGTGTATTCCACCGAATATCGCCAAGCGCAACATAGACCTTCTCGCCGTCATTTGCCGGTCCCCATTCAATCCCGCCGAGAACCCCGCCTTCGGCAACTTTTCGTTGCCACAGTAGATTCCCGCCAGCATCGGGGTCGAGCGCATGTACAACCCCAGATTTCTGCGCGGCGAGTAATACGCGCTGACCACTGGCCAACGTTACAAGGCTCGGCGAACTTCCCATGTCGTAGTCCAAGCCAGGATCTTTTGGGCAATTCGTCTTGTCCTGTGTGCCGCAGGACATGTTCCACGCGTCGCCTGAGAGCCCTTGGTAACTCCATTGTATTTCGGTGGATTCGATATCTACCGCGAGAATTGCATCACTGGTTTTCGTCGCTGGGTGGGAGGCGTTTTCGCCCGTACCGACATAAACTACGCCCCGTTTGCTGTCGATCGTTGGCGCCGACCAAATCGTTGCGCCGGAAGGTCCGTACATATCATTGCCCATCGAATTTACGCCGGTTTTTTTCGCTTCGTCCGCCACGGTGTAACGGCGCCAGCGCTCGGCCCCCGTAGCTGGATCCAACGAAACAATGCTGCCACGAAATACACAACACACTGCATCAGTGGCGGCGACCAAGGTAGATTCTGTTGCAGTGACCGGGACAAACAATTGGTTTTGCGCCAGGGTGAAACTACCCATCAACCTCGATGCGGGAAAGTCGTCGACACGACGCCGCCAGATTAACTCGCCGTTAGCAGCATCAACGGCATAAGCGGTGCCCGTTAGATCACCGAAAAACGCGACTAACTTTTTCTCGCCGCCGATTTCAACAGACCCGACAACGACCGAATTCTTAACTGGCGCGTCGGCATCAAATCGCCAGTGCACGCAGGCACTTTTCGCGTCCAGTGCGTAAACGCCCCCACTGCGACTACCGACAAACAGTCTGCCGTCGACAACGCTCGGCTGCGATTCGGCAATCGTTTCGCCAGGAAACGCGAATGCCCATTGCAATGACAATTGCGGCACTTGTTTGGCAGTCAGCTTTGCCTGACGAGAATCTTGGTGCCTGGTGTTCGTCAGGCCGTTTCCCCAGCCATTCCAATGCGGTTGGTCAAATGCCGAAGTGCTCGGCCAAGGCGCAGCGGCGCAATAATCGAGCGAGGCGGTATTCCAATCGGGATCGTATGATTTGCCTGTGACGTATTCGGCGACAGCCACTCGCTCGGGACCGTTTAAGCTGAAATTTCCAACGACACGCATCACGCCAGTTTCGAGTGATCGAATAATTGATGCTGTGGGCATCCCCTCAAGAGCTTCTCGAGTCGGTGCGCGGACTGTTGTGCTGTCATGGCAACTTGCGCAATGTTGCTGGTAGAGCATTTCACCATCGCCAGGATCGGCTCGCAGCTGCGTCCCTACGCCGAGAACTGGAATTAGCAGTATAAATACCGCTACTTGCATTGAGCGATTTTCCATTTTGCACCTGCAAAAGAACTTTGATGCAAACATGTTATAGACAAGGCGCGAGCATTTGAATAGACGGTTGCGTAAATGCGCTTAGGCGGATTTTGTAATCCCATCTAATCGACCCGTGACGAACTTTAGGAAGCGAATGCGCTCCAGGACTAGACTACTCATCCTCGGGGCTCTCGGCGCCGCGACGAACACATCTAGACCACGTCCATCAGGTCGACCTTTTGAAATCCGCGCGGGAGTTTCAATCCGCGGCGCGCGCGTTCCGACCGGTAACGTTTGAGATCTTTTTGTTTTAACGTGATGTGGCGACTGCCTGCAGTGATCCGCAATCCGGATCCCGGCGACAAGACGCACGCCGACATCATGAATTCGTCGCGTTTCTTCAACTTAGCAGCCGGGATTTGCATCATCTTGAGTCCTTTTCCGCGCGCTAATTCCGGTAATTCACTGGCGGAAAATATCAGTAAGTATCCTTCATTGGTGACACATGCGATGTCGTCGGTGTTCGGATCGTGAATCGCCTGCGGCGCTATGGCACGCGCGACGCCGCGCACCGACAATACCGCTTTCCCCGCCTTATTCTTTGAAAAAAGCTCGCTGACCGGTGCGATAAATCCGTATCCTGAATCACTCGCGAGCAACACTCGGTTATCGCTTTCACCGCCGATAACCCCGACGAAGTCCGTACCATCAGGTGGGCTCAAGCGTCCGCCAAGCGGTTCGCCCATGCTACGTGCAGAGGGGAATGAATGTGCGGGCAGCGAGTAACATCGCCCCCCGCCGTCAAGGAAAACTGCAATTTGGTTGGTGCGCCCGTGCGTTGCTGCTTGAAATGAGTCGCCGCCGCGAAATGCCAATTCGCGTGGATCAATGTCATGTCCTTTTGCAGCGCGCACCCAGCCTTTCTCGGACAAAACGATCGTAACGGGTTCCGATGGAATCAGGTCCGCCTCGGCAATCGCTTGGGCAGCCTCGCGCTCAACAATCGGCGAGCGGCGATCATCACCAAACTTCTGCGCGTCTTTTTTGATTTCATCACGCACTTTCGTTTTCAGGCGTTGCTTCGACTTCAACAAAACCTCAATACGTTTTCGTTCGGCGGCAAGGTCGCTCTGCTCACCGCGGATCCGTTCCTCCTCGAGTCGCGCCAGGTGGCGCAGCCGCAAATCGAGAATCGCATCAGCCTGCGTACCGGTTAACTTAAATCGCTTCATAAGTACCGGTTTGGGCTTATCTTCATTGCGAATGATTTTGATCACTTCGTCGATATTCAGAAACGCGATCAAGTAACCGTCGAGGATGTGCAAACGGTCGATTACCTTATCGAGCCGGAACTGCAAACGGCGACGCACAGTGTCAATTCGAAACTCGAGCCATTCCTTGAGTAAAGTACGCAGGTTCTTTACCGCGGGCAGGCCGTTCGTTCCGATGATATTAAAGTTAACCCGGTAGTTGCGCTCCAGATCCGTGGTGACAAACAAGTGCTGCATCAATTGCTCAGCATCAACTCGGTTCGACCGTGGAATCAGTACCAATCTCGTGGGGGTTTCGTGATCCGATTCATCCCGAATATCATCTAGCATCGGCAATTTTTTCGCCTGCATTTGCAGGGCTATTTGCTCGATTATTTTGTTGCCCGATGTCTGAAACGGCAGCGCCGTGATGACAATGCCGCCCTTTTCCACTTCGAAGCATGCGCGCATTTTTATCGAACCGTGACCCGTTTCGTAAGCGTCACGAATTTCGTCCGCTGGGGTAATGATCTCGGCCGCGGTTGGGAAATCCGGGCCCTTTATATGTTTACAAAGATCCGCCGTCGTCGCCTTGGGATAGGCAAGCAAATGGATACAGGCCGATGCGACTTCGCGCAAGTTGTGCGGTGGGATGTCCGTCGCCATGCCGACTGCAATGCCAGTCGTACCATTCAATAATAAATTCGGTAGCCGCGCCGGGAGTAACAATGGTTCATCGAGCGTGCCGTCGAAATTCGGCTGCCAATCGGTCGTTCCTTGATC